>NZ_QXDL01000202.1:0-7255 GCF_003574345.1 Calidithermus terrae | reverse complement strand
CCCCGGGGCCCCGGGGCGAACAGCCGGGCCGTCGGCGGGGTGCGGGCCTCGGTGTCGAGCACCACCTTGAGGGGGTCGCGCAAGGGGGGTGGCTCGAGCAGGTGGGGAAAGGCCCGGAAGTCGGGTTCGCGCACGGTGAGCTGCGGGTCGTCCGCCAGCACGGTGCCCACGCCCACCATCACCGCCGGCAGCCACTGGCGGTAGCCCTGCGCCACCCGGCGGGAGAGGGGGTTCGACACCCAGGCCGCGTGGCCGCTGCGGGCGGCCACCTGGCCGTCCAGGCTCAGCGCGGCTTTCCAGAGCACGAAGGGGCGCCGCCGCCGCAGGGCGTGGAAGAACACCTCGTTCTGGGCCCGGGCCTCGGCCTCGAGCAACCCCGCCTCCACCTCCACGCCCGCCGAGCGCAGCCGCTCCAGGCCCCCCCGGGCTTTCGGGTTCGGGTCGCGGGCCGCCACCACCACCCGGCCAACGCCGGCCTCGAGGAGGGCCACGGAGCACGGGGGCGTGCGCCCGTGGTGGTCGCAGGGTTCCAGGCTCACGTAGAGGGTGGCCCCCCGGGCCCCCTCCCCCGCCTGGCGCAGGGCGAAGACCTCGGCGTGGGGCTCCCCGGCCCTGGGGTGGCACCCCTCCCCCACGATGCGCCCGTCCTTGACGACGACTGCGCCCACCAGGGGGTTGGGGTGGGTATGCCCCCGGGCCCGTTCCGCCAGTTGTAAGGCTCGCCTTAAATAGCGCTCGTCCAGAGCGCGCCGCAAAGGGTATTCAAGCACGCTGCCGCCGGGTCACCCCGGCACTCACCTCCTTCTCCCATCCGGACTTTTACCGTCGGCCCCGGAATTTCACCGGGTCGGGCCCCTGGGGGCTTCGCGGGCTTTCACCGCCGGTCGGGAATCGCACCCTGCCCTGAAGGAGGGCACTGCCAAGCTTATCGCGTAGCCACCCCGGCTTTGTAAGGGCACACCCCTTTGTCGGGAAGGGCTCGCTGGTCTAGTATGGCTCGCATGAAGCGTGTCCAGACCGTCCTCTCGGCCCGCGACGTCCGCCTGGCCTTCGCCGTGAGCCGCTTCAACGAGCGCGTCACCAAGGCCCTCCTGGAGGGGGCGCTCGAGGCCTATGCCCGCCTGGGGGGAGACCTCGAGGAGGCCTGGACGGTGTGGGTCCCGGGCTCCTTCGAGCTCCCCCTGGCCGCCCAAAAGCTGGCCCAACGCCCCGAGGTGGACGGGGTCGTGGCCTTGGGGGCGGTGATCCGCGGGGAAACCCCGCACTTCGAGCACGTCAGCGCCCAGGCCGCCGGCGGCCTGATGCAGGCCATGCTCGCCAGCCAAAAGCCCGTCGCCTTCGGCGTGCTCACCACCGACACCCCCGAGCAGGCCGAGGCCCGGGCCGGGGGCAAGGCGGGCAACAAAGGCGCGGAGGCGCTGTACAGCGCCGTGGAGATGGTGCAGCTCTTGCGGGCGTTGCAAACCCCCGGCTGACGCCCGGGCCCGGCCGCACCCCCGTCTTCGCCGCCGGGCCGCGTGCCGCGGCCTCACTCGAGGCGCTTTCCTCGCCGGCGGCTCAGCCGCCGATCACGCCGCCGTCGTCCTTGCGGATGGCGACCACCGAGGGGCGGGCCACCCCCGCGCCGTCGGGCCACAGGCTCACCGGCTTCTCGACGGTGCCCCCCTCGCCGGGGTGCTGGATGCCCGCGAAGAGGGTGCGGTTGTCGGCGGTGAAGACCGGGCCGCAGACCTCCGCGCCCTTGGGGGCCGACAGGAACTGGCGCACCCAGCCGCGCTCGGGCCCCTGGGTGGGCACGGCGAAGATGCCGTCGTTGGACTTGAGGTTGGAGCCGTCCATGCCGTCGGTGGCGACCCACAGGTTGCCCGCCCGGTCGAAGGTGAGGTTGTCGGGGGTGGCGATGGGCGAGACCTTGGCCTTGTCGAAGCCGGCGAAGAAGGTGCTGGGGTCCTTGGGGTCGCCGCAGACCAGGAACAGCGCCCAGCGGAAACGGGTAGCCCCGGCGTCGTTGCCCTCTTCCATGATCTCGATGATGTGCCCGTCCTTGTTGTCGGGGCGGGGGTTGGCCTTGTCCACCTGGGCGGCGGTGCGGCGGGAGTTGTTGGTCATCACCGCGTAGACCATGCCGGTGACGGGACTGCGCTCGAGGTCCTCGGGGCGGTCCATCTTGGTCGCGCCCAGCAGGTCGGCGGCTCCGCGGGTGTTGATGAGCACCTCGGCCTGGCTGGCGAAGCCGTTGGCGGCGGTGAGGGGGCCGTTGCCGAACACCAGCGGCAGCCACTCGCCGCTGCCGTCGGGGTTGAGCCGGGCCACGTAAAGAGTGCCCTCGTCGAGCAGGCTCAGGTTGGCCTGGCGGTCGGAGGGGTTGAAGCGGCCCTTGGAGACGAACTTGTACATGTAGTCGAAGCGCTCGTCGTCGCCCATGTAGGCCACCACCCGCCCGTCGGCGGCCAGGCTGGTCTCGGCGCCCTCGTGCTTGAAGCGCCCCAGGGCGGTGCGCTTCTTGGGGGTGAAGGTGGGGTCGTAGGGGTCGATCTCCACGACCCAGCCGTGGCGGAAGGGCTCGTTGGGCTCCTTGGTGAGGTCGAAGCGCTCGTAGAACGCCTCCCAGCGCCGCCCCGACTCCTTGGCGGGCAGGCCGTAGCGGGCGTGGATTTTCTTGACGGTCTCGTTGCCCACGCCGTCGTTGAAGGCGAAGTACTGGTTGAAGTTCTCCTCGGCGGAGAGGACGGTACCCCAGGGGGTGGTGCCGCCGGCGCAGTTGTTGAGCATCCCCAGCACCCGCCGGCCGGTGGGGTCGGCCTTGGTCTGCAGCCAGGGGTGCCCGGCGGCGGGGCCGGTGAGCTCCATGGGGGTGAGGGCGGTGACGCGGCGGTTGAACTGCGAAACCGGCAGGTACTCCACGCTGCCGTCGGCGTTGCGGATCACCTCGACCACGCTGCCGCCGTGGGCGGCGAGTTCGACGTCCACCTGTTCCTTGGTGGGTTTGCCGGGAGTGTAGCCGGGGAACATCAGCTCGGGGTTGGTGTACTCGTGGTTGGCCCACAGCAGGGCACGGCTCGAGCGGCTCGAGCCATAGGGCAGGGGCAGGTAGCTGATGTAGTCGCAGTTGTAGCCGAAGGCGGCCTCCTGGTCGCGGGCGCTCCAGTTGGCGAGGTCGAAGCGGCGGGCTCCCCGGGCGATGGGGTCGCCCCAGCGGATCACCACGCCCGCGCTGTAGCCCTCGGCCAGCACCAGGCGGTCCTCGGTGGAGAGCCCGATGGCCTTGAGGCCGATGCCGCCGGGAGCCTGGGCCCTCGCCAGCGAGCCCAGCCCCGAAAGCACGAACAGCCCGGCAGCGCTGGCCGAGAGGAAGCCGCGGCGGGTGAGGGCCTCCTCGATCACGCCGCGCAGGTAGGCGTTTTCGCTGGGGTTGGGAACGGGCTGGGCGCAGGCGTCGCCGCACTTCCAGCGGCAGGTGGCCGGGCTGCGGTTGCCGCGGGGGGCCTGGTGGAACTCTTGGGCATCGGGCTCGAGCTGGATCATGGCTTCCTCCTGAAGAGCTCAGCGCCATGCTCGAGGCCCGCTGTCAGGCCTGTGTCAAACGTGGCGCACCTCCCGATGCTTCACCGGGGGGCGCTTCAGGGGGAGGCCACGCACAGGCGCGGCCGGTAGCCGGGCCGCTCGAGCGCCCGCCACACCTCGGCCACGGTCTCGCTCAGGTCGAGCCCGGCGTAGACGCCCGGCAGGCCCTCGAGGTGGCGCAGCGCCTTGGCGAAGTTGCGCCAGCCGCCGGTGGGGCTGGAACGGGCCTTGTGCAGCGCGGCGGCCAGCAGGATCAGGCCGTGCACCGCCTCGCGCCGCTCGCCCTCCAGCCGCATCCACAACGGCTCGAGCGCCTCGTGCACCTCCCAGAACTCCCCGCGCTCCCACAGCTCGCGGGCGTGGGCGAACTCGGGGGCGGCCTCGAGCCAGCCCCCTCCCCCGCCGTCTGGACTTCCGGGCGAACCCTGCCCTACCATGAGTCCAACCCCCCTCCGCCTTCCCCTACGTCTGCGCGTGCGCCGCGCGTCTGCCCGCCGGGGTGTATCGCATTTTGGAGGGATTGCCGTGGCAAACGTCAAGCGCCTGTACTTCCACCCCTGCCTCCCCGCGCACCGCTACAGCGTGCAGCCGGGCTGTGGCTTCCTCGACCCGGCCTACGAGCAGGCCACCGGCTGGCTGCACCCCGGGGCCGACTACAACGGCCGCGGCGGCGGCGACACCGACCTGGGCGACCCGGTCTACGCCGTCACCGACGGCACCGTGGTGGAGGTGGGCTTTTTCAAGGTGTGGGGCAACCTCGTCCTCATCCACCACGAGGGCCCCGGCGTGTGGACGCTGAGCGCCCACTGCGACCAGGTCCTCGTGCAGGCGGGCCAGCGGGTGCGGGCCGGGCAGCAGATCGGCACCATCGGCAAGGGGGACACCCGCGTCAAGAAGCCCTACCGCGCCCACCTGCACTTCGAGGTGCGGCTCTTCGGCCCCGAGCGCATCCCCATCAACGACTGGCCCACCGCCACCTTCAAGAACCGCCGGGACAAGGCCCTCGTCGAGATCCTGCACACCCGCGTTGACCCCGAGAGGTGGCTCGAGAAGATGCACGCCCTCCCCGTGCTCCCCGGGCGGGGGCTTTCCCGCGGCCGCGGGCGCCGCGCCCGGCGGCTCGAGGAGCGCTCCCCCGCGCACTGACGCCCACGCGCCCCGTGCCGCGCCGCTCGCTCAGATCGTGGCCCTGCTCCCCTTAGGATCGGGGGGCGGTGCTAGAGTGGGCCGTGTGAGCCGCTCGGCCCCGGGGGTCCTCGGGGGCGGACAGCAGCGCAAAGCAAAGCTAGAGGTGCAAGCTATGGCGAAGCCGATCGAAGTGACCGATGCCAATTTTGAGCAGACCCTGAAGAACAACGAGCTGGTGCTGGTCGATTTCTGGGCCGAGTGGTGCGGGCCGTGCCGCATGGTGGCCCCGGTGATCGAGGAGCTCGCCAGGGAGTACGAGGGCAAGGTCACCGTAGGCAAGCTCGACGTGGACGCCAACCCCCAGACGGCCATGAAGTACCGCGTCATGAGCATCCCCACCATCATCCTCTTCAAGAACGGCGAGCCCGCCGAGGTGCTCGTGGGCGCCCAGCCCAAGCGCAACTTCGACGCCCGGCTGCAGAAGCACGTGCCCCAGCAGACCAACGCCTGAACCCCACCCTGCCCTCCGGCCCGGCCCCCGCGGCCGGGCTTCGGCCTGTTGTGCCATACTGGCCCAATGGTGCAGATCGAGCGCCTGACCCCCCGCGACGCCGAGACCGCCCTCCCCGCCCTGGCCGAGCTGCTCAAGGACGCCGTCGATGGCGGCGCCTCGGTGAGCTTCCTGCCGCCCTTGCCCCTCGAGGAGGCCGCCCGCTTCTGGCGGCAGGCCCTGCAGGCCATGGCCGAAGGGCAGCGCGTGGTGCTGGTCGCCCGGCTCGAGGGCGCCCTCGTGGGCGTGGTGACCCTCGACCTCGCCCGCGTCCCCAACGGGGCGCACCGCGCCGAGGTGCAGAAGCTGCTGGTGCACAGCCGCGCCCGCGGGCAGGGGATCGGGGAGCGGCTGATGCGCGCCGTCGAGGAGGCCGCGCTCGAGGCCGGGCGCACCCTGCTCGTCCTCGACACCTGCCGGGGCTACACCGCCGAGCGGCTGTACCGCAGGCTCGGCTGGGTGGAGGCCGGGGTGATCCCCAACTTCGCCCTCGAGCCCAACGGCTACTGCGACACGGTGATCTTCTACAAGCAGCTCGCCGCGCCCCCGCCCCGGGCCTGAAATTACCGCGCGGTTAAAAACACCCGAAGCCGCCTGAAGGCAGCGCTGACCCCGGGGGCGGACACCCCGGGCCAAGCTGGTTCTTGGACCCCGGCCAGCCAGCTCAGCGGGCATACAGTTGCGCTTGCTACGCTCGGGCGGGAGGCCGGGCTTCCCCAAATTCCCCTGCCGCGCGAGGATTTATGGAGCAACCCCTGGTCAGTATCCTCACCCCCACCTACAACCAGAGCGCCTACCTCACCGCGACCCTCGAGAGCGTCCTGGCACAGAGCTACCCCCACTGGGAATTGCTCGTGCTCGACGACTGCTCCAGCGACGACACCTGGGAGGTGCTGCAGCGCTACGCCCGCCGCGAACCGCGCATCCGGCCCCTGCGCAGCCCGTACAACCGCGGGGTGTGGCGGCTGGGGGAGAACTACCGGCAGATGCTCCAGGCCGCCCGCGGCTCGCTGCTCGCCCTGCTCGACGGCGACGACCTCTGGCCCCCCGACAAGCTCGAGCGTCAGGTCCCGGCCCACCAAGCCGGCGGGCACCCGCTCAGCTTCGGGCGAATGGAGGCCGTCAACGCCGCCGGGCGGCCCATCGCGGGATCGCGCTACCCCGACCTGGGCCCCCTCGCGCCGCGCGAGCTGTACGCCGGCTACCTGCGCGGCGACTTCTACATCCCCGCCGTCACCGTCATGATCGACCGCGAGGCCCTCGAGCGCGCCGGCGGGTTCCGGCAGCCGCACTACCTGCCGGTCGTGGACTTCCCCACCTGGCTCGAGATCGGCCACCCCGGCCAGGGCTACACCTACGTCCCCGAGGTGCTGGGCTACTGGCGGCAGAGCCCCGGACAGGCCACCTGGCGCGTGGCCCGCGACCTGGCCCTGGGCACCTACCGCTACAGCCAGGAATTCCTGCGCGAGCACCCCGTCCCCGGCCTCAGCGAGCGCGACCTGCTGAGCCCCGGCCGCCGCGGCTACCTGGCCGACTCGAGCTACCGCGCCGCCCTGCTGGCCTGGGAGCGCGGCGCCACCGCCCGCGCCTGGCAGTACGCCAAGGAGATCGTGCGCTGGGGCCGCCCCACCACCTACCTGCGCTGCCTGGCCGCCTTCGGGGTGAAGACCCTGCGCCGCGTGCGGCGGCAGGTGCTGGAGGAGGTAGGGCTCTGGGCGCGGGGGGCGAGTTTGCGGTGAGAGGGCCGATGGTCGATAGCCGATAGCCGAACGCCCTGTTGAAATCGATCATCCACTGGGGCCGCATCCCGCCCCACAAGCCAACTACAGCCCCACTCCCCAGGGGACACCCGCTCGACCTGTGAGCCCGTCCCCGGCCGTGGATCCGCGGCTCACGCGGGAGGGGGTGGGCGGGGTGTCGCAGACGAGCATGCCGCCGGGGCCGGCGGCATGTCCGCGAGGGGGTGGCCGTAGGCCATACCGGCTTTGCCGGTAACCTGGGGCCCCTCGGGGG
>NZ_QXDL01000201.1:0-7271 GCF_003574345.1 Calidithermus terrae | reverse complement strand
CTCGTGCTTCACGGCCCGCCCCCCGCCCTTCCCCTGCGCCCGCCGCTGGTGGGGCGCGAGGCAGCCTGGGAGCGGATGGAGGCGGCATGGGACGCCGGGCAGATCGTGCTGCTCACGGGCGAGCCCGGGGTGGGAAAGACCCGGCTTATGCGCGAATTCACCGCGGCCAAGGGGGCCTTCGAGGCCAACGAGGGGCGCCCCACCGACCCCGGCGTGCCCTTCGCCACCCTCAGCCGCTCGGTGCGGGAGCTGTCGCGGCGTGACCCCAGCCTGCGCCCGCAGCCGTGGGTGCGGCGTGAGCTGGCACGGCTGGTGCCTGAGCTTGACGACGAGCCCCCGCCCCCCCTGCGCTCCCCCGAGGAACGGCTGCGGCTCTACGACGCCTTCGCGGAGTTCATGGACCAGGCCACGCGCGACCGGGTGGCCCTGCTCAGCGACGACCTGCAGTTCTTCGACGCGGCCAGCCTGGAGATGGGGCTCTACGCAGCCCAGCGCTTCCGCGAGCGCGGCGACGGGCGGCGGGTACTGGCCGCCTTCCGCCGGGGGGAGCTGCGCCCGGAGGTGCGGGCGCTGGTCGAACAGACGGTGGGCCAGGGCCAGGGCGTGCTGATCGAGCTCGAGCCGTTGGCCGAGCCCCAACTGCTCGAGCTCGTGCGGCGGATGTCGGGCTCGGGGGAGGGGCGGCTGTTCTCACGCCGGCTGTACAAGGCCACCGCGGGCAACCCCTTCTTCGTGCTCGAGACCCTCAAGACCCTCTTCGAGTCGGGGCTGTTGAGCGTCAACGCGCAGGGCGGCTGGGAGACCCCCTACGACGAGGAGACCACCGATTACCGCGAGCTGCCCATCCCCGCCTCGGTGCGCGAGGCGGTGCTGCGCCGGGTGGACAACCTCGGCGGGGCCGTCCGGCGGCTGCTCGAGGCCGCCAGCCTGGCGGGCGACGGCTTCCGCCCGGAGACTTTGCAGGGGGCCACCGCCCTCACCGAGTGGGAGGGGCTGGAGGCGCTGGAGCGGGCGGCGGAGGCGCGCATCCTGGAGGCCATGCCCACGGGGGGCTACCGCTTCACCCACGACCTCTTCGCGCAGTCGCTCGCCGACGCGCTCTCCCCCGAGCGCCGGCGGCTGCTCCACCTCAAGCTGGCAGCAAGCCTCGAGCGCCTGGCGGGGCCGCCGGCCCGCGTCGCCGAGCACCTCGAGCAGGCCGGGAAGCCCGCGGAGGCCGTCCGCTGGCGCCTCGAGGCCGCCCGGGCCGCCGAGGCGGTCTACGCCTACCCCGAGGCCCTGGGGCACTACGAGAAAGCCCTGGCGAACGGGCTTTCCGGGCGGGAGGCCGTCGAGGTCCGGCTGCGGAGGGCGTACATCCTGGCGAACACCCACCAGTACGAGCAGCACCAGCGCGAGCTCGAGGCCGCGGCGGCCACGGCAGCCCTGCTGGGCGACCCCGAGCTCGAGGCGCAGGTCCTCATCCGGCAGGGCTCGGCCCTGCACAACACCGGGCAGTTCCACGCCGCCATCGAGGTCGTCGGGCGGGGGCTGGGCCTGCCCGCCATCTCCGGCACGGCCCGGGCCCGGCTGCTGGGCATCGGCGGGGCTGCCCACCTCTTCGCCGGGGAGCTCGAGCTCGCCGAGCAGCGCCTGAGCGAGGGGCTCGAGTACGCCCGGGACGACCCCCTGGCCCGCTCCTCGCTGCACTCCAACCTCTGCCGGGTGGCGATGCAGCGGGGGGACCTCGACGCCGCCGAGCACCACAACCGGCAGACCGTCCGCCTCGCCGCCGAGGCCGGCCACGAGGGGATGCAGATCACCGCCCTGACCACCGCCGCCCACCTCGCCGTCGCCCGCGGCGACACCGGCCGGGCGGTCGAGCAGCTCGAACGGGCCGTGGCGACGGCCCGCCGGGTCAACCACACCCACATGCTGGTCTACAGCCTGCACGAGCTGGCCAAGCGCTACGTGGAGCAGGGCGAGCTCGAGGCCGCCCGCGCGGCCCTGGAGGAGGGCCAGGCCCTCACCGACCCCACCGCCGCGGTGTTCGTCGCCGAGTACCACGACGCCCTGGGCAACGTTCACCGCTGGCAGGGCCGCCTGGGCGCCGCGCTGGAGCACTACCGCCGGGCGCTGGAGCTGGTCGAGGGGGTGGGGGAGTGGCCCAACCGCCGCCGCATCCGGCTGCAGATCGCGCAGTTTTACGTGTGGCTGGGCGCCCCGGCGCAGGCCCGCGGGCTGCTGGAGTGGCTCGAGCAGCGCTCCAGCCCGGCCGAGCCCGACGCCGAGCTCGAGGCCACCCTGGCCTGGTGCGACCTGGCCGAGGGGCGGCTCGAGGCCGCACAGCGGCGGCGGGCCCGCCTGGAGGCCGCGCTTGAGCACCCCGAAGCCTTCGTGCAGGCCCTGGCGAGCTACGCCCTGGCCCGCCTCGAGCTCGCCTGCGGGGCCCCCGCGGCCGCCCTGGCCCGCGCCGCCGCGCCCCGCGAGGGCGGGGTGTGGGCCGCGGGCCTGCAGGCGCTGGCCCTGCGGGCGGCTCAGGCGCTGGGGCAGCCCGTGGAGCCCCTCGCCGCCGCGGCGGAGGGCTTCCTGGCCTCCAAAAAGGCCTACCCCCTGGAGTCGCTCGAGCTGCGCCGCGCCCTGGCCGACGCCTACGCCGCCCTCCGGCAAGCCGAGAAGGCCCGCAGCCTCCGCCAGGAGGCCGCCGCGACCGTGGGCGGGCTGGCCGGCAGCCTTTCGGCCTACCCCGAGCTCGAGGGGGCTTTCCTCGCGCACAACGGCGGCCCGGGCCGGTAGGCCGTCCTCCCGCACCTCCCGAACGCGCCCGCCGGGACCGGCGGGCGCTCGCGGGAACCGCCATGGGATCAGGCGGCGGGATCTCCCCGGGCGTGCGGGGGCGATCAGGGCGCGGTAAGGGTGAAGGTCACGCCGGGGGCCTGGCTGAAGCTGTAGAAGCGGCCGCTGAGCCCCACCCCCGTGATGTTGTTGCTGACGGTGAAGTCGTTCCTGCCGGCGGGGGCGAAAGCCCCGCTGAACGCCCACAAGGAGCCGGTGTAGTCGCCGGGCTTGAGCGGGGCGCCCTCGGCGGCCCCGAGGGCGTTGGAGTGCGGCTGGAACTCGCGGGCCGGGCCGACGTAGTAGTCGAAGTCGTAGTCCTCGGGCTCGGTCGCGCCGTTGGAGACAACGGCGTAGTAGACGGGCGAGTACCCGCTCACGCCGCTCGCCGGGTCGCTCCAGCGGGCCGTGAAGCCCTGCGCGGGCCGGGTGGAGCCGTCGAGCCCGCCTTCCCAGGCCACGTTGCCCACCGCCACCAGCGAGCCGCTGCCCTCCACGCTGCCGTTGCCGTCGGCGTCGATGCTGAGGGTGTAGCGACGGCCGGGCGTGAGGCTCAGGCCGCCCTCGAGGTAGTAGCTGCCGCCCCCGAGGCCGGTGAGCACCGCCGAACGGCCCTCGCCGTCGAGGAGGGTGACCCTGGCCCCGTCGACCGGCTCGCTCTCCTCGATCTCCCCGTCCTCGCCGGGGATCCCCTGCCCGATCTGCACGAAGGCCTGCCCGCTGCTCGCCAGCAGCCAGGCTTCGACGTCGTACACGGCCGCGCCCACCGGCCCCAGGCGGATGACGAAGGGGTTCTCGGGGCTTCCGGGGTGGCCCGACTGCGGGCCGACGGGGGCGCTCGAGGCGGTGACGCTGGCGCAGTCCTTCTCCACCAGGCCCGGCAGCACCACGCCGAGGTCGTCGGTGACGAAGTAGCCGATGTCGATGACCTTGGCGGTCCTGGGCAGCTCCGGTATTCGCCCGTCGGAGTTGGTGGACACCTTGTAGGCGTACATCTTGGGGTTGGGGCTGCCCTCGGCGATCCACACGCTCGCCACCCCTTCGGCGTTGGTGGTGCCGTTGACCCCGGGGGTCACCACGACGGTGGCCCCCTCGAGGGGCTTGCCGCCGGCATCGACGACCTGAACCGCCCCGTTGCGGCACTTCTGCCCCTCGGGCGCCCCGCCGTACCAGGAGAAGTGGCGGATGCTCGCCCGCAGCACCGGGGTGCTGCCGTCGACGCTCGAGAGCTCGACCGTGCCCTCTACGAAGTCCTCCCACTGCCCGGTCTCGGGGTTGTAAGCGTAGCAATGGATCTTGGCGCCGATGGGGTAGGCCCCGCGGAGCTCAGGCGGGATCGGCAGCTCGACGATGGCCGAGGCGCCGGGCTTGAGGTTGATGCGCCGGCCGGCCGAGTCGAGGATGCTGAACTCGGCGAAGGTGACCGGGATGAGCGGGTTCGAACCGGCCCGAAGTTGGCCGGGGAGGGCCTGCCCTTCCTTGGTCGGGTCGAGCGGGGTGATGACCACCCGCAGATTGGCGTCGGCGGTGGCGAGGCTGCCGGCGGCGAAGATCACGGCGTAAGGCCCGGCCTCGGTCATCTGGTAGAGGGTCTGGCCGGTGGCCGGGTCATAGGGCTGGGCGCTGCCCTCCTTCTTCAGCGCCACCAGGGTGCTGGCCTCCTGGGCCCCGGTGCGGGCGGTGGCGTAGCCGGGCGCGTAGCCGTCTTTGTGGAAGCTGAGCTTGACCGTGCCCTCGGCCAGGCCGCCGAGGCTGAACTGCCCCGAGGCGTCGGTGGTGGTCTTGGCGGCGGTGCCCACCCCCTCCACGCTGACCCCGGCGAGCTTGGCACCGCTGCCGATGTCGGTCACGAAACCGCTCACGGTGCCGCTGCCGCCCGGGTTGGGCTTGCCGCCGCCGCAAGCCGCCAGGAGGAGCCCGGCGCATAATGCCAGCCAAATTCTCGTGTTCATACCGCTTCCTTTCCGCCCTAAGGCTTAGGGACTACCACGACGTCGAAGGAGAGCCCGTCGATCGGGATCGCCCGGGTCACCCGCTTTTCCGCGAGGTCGAAGACCAGCAGATGACCCTTGGTGCCGCTCGAGACGATGTAGACGTGCCGCCGGTCGGGCGCCAGCGCCGCGTGGGTGGGGTTGACGTACCTCTCGCCGCCTAGCTCCAGGTCCAGGCTCTCGACCTTCCCGCTGTCCAGCCCGACGAGTGAGACCGAGTTGGAGTAGTAGCCGAGCGACAGCAAGCGCCCCTGCGGGAGGAGCAGCATCCCCAGGGGGCCTGGGCTGACGGTGTAGGTGCTCCGCCCGCCGGTTGCCCCGAAGGCCGTGAGGGTGTTGGTCTCGAAGTTGGAGACCAGCATGCGGCCCCGTTCGGGGTCGGGCAGGAGCATGGCCGGGTCGCTGCCGGTCGGCTCTTCGGACCGCGCCTGGAGGGTCTGAGCTTCCAGGCGGCGAAGCACCGACGGGGTCGTGGCGGGCTGGGTGGGCCGCAGGGTCACGTAGAAGCTATCGCCCAGCCGGGCCACGTCCACCGCCTCGTGGGCCTCGCCGGCGGGCGGCAGCGGCACGGTGCGCTCCAGGGCCCCGCTCGAGCGCTCGAGCACCGCCAGGCTGCCGGCGCGGATCTGGCTGACGACCAGCCTCGCGCCGTCCGCGGACAGCGCGACCCCGAAGGGCCGCGTCCCCACGATGGCCGGCTTGGCCGGGCCCCCGCCGTGGCAGTCGAAACAGGTGGTGTGCCCGGAGGCGTTCTGCTCCTGGTGTGCCGCGATCACGCTCCCGTCGTCCCGCCGCTCGGGAACCGGGGCGGTGAGGAAGGTGCGGCGGAGCGCCAGGCCCGGCACGTCGATCTCGGCCACCGCTTGCGAGCCCACCAGCACCGCGTAGACCGTGCGGCCGTCGGGGGCCAGCAGCAGGCGGTGGGGCAGCATCCCCACGGTGATCCGCTTCACCACCCGCCCCTCCGAAGGGTCCACCACCGCCACGCTCCGGGAGCCGGCCTGGCTCACCCACACCCAGTGGGGGGCGTTCGGCGGCGCGGCGGTGCAGGCCGCCAGGGCCAGGGCCAGCAGCCCCAGCACGCCCCTCGCGAGGCTCGAGCCGCCCGGTGGGCTCGAGCGTGACGTGGGGGTAGGTACGGTCGCGCCCAGAATGGGGTGCGGCGCGGGTGAGGCACGCAACGAGGCTATCCACGGTCGTCTCATGGTCCTCCTGCTTGGGGCGTGAATCGGGGGCTCAACACCCCTCCCTGCCGGCTCGCCCCTCCGAAGCTGGGCGGAGCAAAGAGGCATCGGCGACGACGCGTCCGCGGCCCCTGAACGGAGCGCCCGGGTTGTCTGGCGCGCGATGCCTAAACCTTACCCGAACCGGCGTTAGCCTGGCGTTACTCGGCTGGCTCACCGAGCCGAGCGGCGTCTACGAAAGGAAAACTCACCAAGGGCGTCCCCCTGGTATCCGGCCTCTATGGCCCTGGTCACGCCCGCTTCCCCGAGCTACCCCTATAGAATCTTGGCCGCCCGCATGATCTCAGGAATCAGGATGTTCTCGTCGTAGGTTTTACCGTCGTGGTTCTTGCGGTATTCCGCCAGCCCCTTAAAGTAGTCCCAGTTGGCGTAGTAGAGGAAATCCTCCACCCCGTCACGGACGTGCTCGAGCATCCAGGGGTGGTCCTCCTCGGGGATCTCGGGGTAGGTCCTGAGGACCTGCAGGCACAGCCGATCGACGAGCTCGCCGCTCACCTGCTCGCGGCGGTCCGCAGCCTTGAAGATCTCGGCCAGGGTCTCACCCTTGACGCCGTGGTATTTGCGTTGGGATTCTCTGGAAGCTTCCTTCACGCCTAGCGCCTCCCTTTAATCCTACGACTCAGTTCGGACACCCAAGCCTCATCAAATGAGTCCGTCTGAGCTACAAACTGCAAAGCCCCTCCCTTGCCCGCCGTGGGATAGGCCGAGGTGGTGAACTCGTAGTTGGCGACCTTCGGGTTGTTGCCTGTAGGTCTGGGAACTTCCACTGTATCCAACCTCAGGGCCTTCTTCGGGATCTTGATGACCACCTCGGGCAGCCCGTCGGTGAAGCCGCACCAGCGGCCCTCCAACTGCGACGTGTAGACCGCTTCTTCGCACGGTAGTTAGGACAGACTTTTTCAATCCTCCTTGCACACGTTTCGAGCCTTCTTGCACACTGCGCCCCACCTCGAATGAGTGTTCGAACTCTAGCCTTAGCGGCTGGTCGGGCAACTTGACTTTGTTATCCAACCACTCGACTATCTTATCTGCATGACTGCGTATGTTCTCTAGAACAGCCCTTGTTGCCGTGGCTTTATTCGGGAACGTCGAAGCAGCTTCAACTCCTTCACGAATAGCCCGTTGGATCAGCTTCGTGGAGGCCGAGGCGGGCGCGGCGCTGCGGGGGGCGGCGAGGGGGCGCAGGGATAGCCCGCCCCCGGGGGACCACGCCGCCCGGGGC
>NZ_QXDL01000200.1:0-7351 GCF_003574345.1 Calidithermus terrae | reverse complement strand
GGGCGGAGGGCGGGCTGTGGCGCGAGGAGCTCGGCGGGGCGGAAGGGGCGCTGGAGGTGCTGCGGCGGCTCGAGGCGGTGCAGCGCGACCCGGTGAACGTGGTCGCGCCCAACCACCACCTGGTGCTGCGCAACCGCCTGCGGGGCTACCGCGCCGAGCACCTCGAGGCGCTCTACCCAAAGCGGCGGGTCTTCGAGTACTGGGCGCAGGCCCGCTGCGTGCTGCCCATCGAGGACTGGGGCGTCTTCGAGCTGCGGCGGCAGCGGTGGAGGCTCGAGCACACCGTCCAGGGCCGGCGGGGCGAGGGCTACGCGGGCGAGATCTACGCGGCGATCGAGTACGTGCGCTCCCGGCTCGAGGCCGAGGGGCCGCTGCCCGCGCGGGCGCTGGACAACGGGAAGAAGGTGCGGGGCTACTGGGGCTTCACCGCCAAGGCCACCTCCCAGGCCATCGAGCACCTGTGGGAGGCGGGGGAGCTGGTGGTGGCCTACCGCAAGGGCGACGAGCGGCACTTCGCCCTCGCCTCGAGGTGGTTCCCCGAGCTGCCCCCGGCCACGGCCGACCCCCAGGCCAAGCTGCTGAAGTTCGTGCGGGCCTACGGCGTCCTCGACGCGGGCGACCCCCGGCTGGGCTGGCTGCCGATGGCGGCGGCCGAGCGCAGGGCGGCCCTCGAGCCCCTGCTGCGCCAGGGGGTCGTGCTCCCGCTGCACCTGGAGGGCGTCCGGCGCCATTACTACCTGTGGGCCGAGCTGCTGCCGCTGCTCGAGGCCCTGCAGGGGGCTGAGGTCGCGCCCCGCCTCACGCTGCTCTCCCCGCTCGACAACCTGCTGTGGCGGCGCGAGCGCGTGCAGGACCTGTGGGGCTTCGACTACAGGTGGGAGATCTACGTGCCCGAGCCCAAGCGCCGCTACGGCCCCTACGTGCTGCCGGTGCTCGAGGGCGAGCACCTCGTGGCCCGCGTGGACGCCCGCACCGAGCGCGCGCAGGGGCGGCTGCGGGTGCGGCAGGTGTGGTGGGAGCGCAGGCCCCGGGCCAAGCAGGCGGCCCGCCTCTGGCAGGCCCTGGCCGAGCTGGCCCGTTCCCAGGGGCTCGAGCTCGAGCCCGCCCGGCCCATCCCCTGACCCCTGACCCCCGTCGCGTTCGGCCCCGCTTTGCACTACGCTTTGTGAAGTATGTGGCGCCGCCTCTCATGGATTCTCGTGGCATTGCTGGCGCTGGGCCTGGGCGAAGGCCCGCCCCCCGCGCCCCAGGGGTGCAGGCCCTACCCCAAGGCGAATTACCCCCAGGACTCCTTCGGCACCCCCCTCAAGCCGGGCGAGGTGGGGGGTAGCTCGAGCCCCGAGGGCACCCCCCGCCTCGCGCTCGACAAGGGCCGGGCGAGGATGGCCGTGGACCACTGCGCCCTGCGCATGCCCGAGGCGGGCGCGCCGCGCTTCGGGCAGGTGGGGCTGGCCTACCCCAAGATGGAGCGGCAGAACGGGCGAGTGGTGCACTTCCGGCTGCTGCCGGGCGACATCCAGCAGCCCAACGGCGTGGCGGTGGGGGCCTTCCCCGAGGCGCACCCCGCCGACCCCCTCAAGGGGGCCAACGCGGTGGCGCTCGACAACTTCGACAGCCTGGCGGGCACCTTCAACCTGGGCTTCCGGGGGGGCACGCGGCCCACGCTGCTGCCGCAGTTCCAGACCCCCCTCGACGTGTACGTGCTGCTGCGCGAGCAGGGGGCGGTGTACCTGGTGGACGGGCTCAAGGGCGGCTACTACGCCGCGCCGCCCTCGGCCAGCGTGCTCGGGCTCGACCAGACCCTGAGCTTCGGCGAGTTCTACCCCGGGGCCCACAGCTCGAGCACGCTCCACGCGCACCGCCTCGAGCACTTCCAGGTGCGCGACGTGGCCGCCTGGTCGCGCTGGTACGGCACCGCCCACGCCGCCGACCGCCTCACCGGGGCCAGCACCGCCGGACTCGGCCAGGCCGAGAAGGGGGGCCGCTGGCAGGTGCGGGGCAACCTCAAGCGGGGCGCCCAGGGCACCCGCGCCGACGCCATGGGCGGGATGGCCCTGCTCGAGCCGGGCGCGCCCTCGGGGGTGCTGGGCCTGCGGGTCAGGACCGGGGCGCGGCCGCAGGGGGTGGCCCTGATCTTCCGGGCGCGCTCGCCGCGGGACTACTACGCCTTCGTGGTCTCGAGCGAGATCGCCCAGGCGGTGCGGGTCAGGGGTGGGGAGGCGCTGCCCCTGCAGCAGACCCAGGCTGCCGAGTTCCTGCTGCGCCAGAACGCCACCCACCACCTCCAGGTCATCGACACCGGCAGCCGGGTGGGCCCCTTCGACAAGGGCGGCAAGATCCGGCTCTACCTCGACGGGCAGCTCGCCTTCGTGCTCGGCGACGACCCCCAGTCCAGCCCCGAGTTCGACAACGCCGACGCCGAGGCCGGCGGGGTGGGCTTCGAGATCGGGGAGGGGGTGGCCGGGGGCACGGTGCTCAGCCGCTTCGAGGCCCACCCCCGCGAGGTCGCCCTGCCCGACGAGCTCCGCCTGCCCGAGCCCTTCTTCGAGGAGCGCGGCGACGTGGTGGTGGCCTCCGACCGCTTCGACGGGCCCGCCGGCCCCCTCGAGGCCCGCCGCACCCCGGTGGGGGGCCTGGCCTGGGAGAAGCGCTCGCCGCCCGACCCCAAGGCCTCGCTCGCGCTGCTGGGCAACGGCCAGGTGCAGCCCGCGCCGCCGGGGGGGCGCAGCGACTACCTGCTCTACGGCCTGCGCTGGCCCGAGGCCTACCGCCGCTTCGCCAGCCTCGAGGCCACCCTCACCCCCCCGGGACAGAAGGGCGGCTACAACGCCGAGGGCGACTGCACCGGCTACACCCAGGCCAACCGCGAGAAGCGCCTGAGGGCCGGGTTCTTCTTCTGGCAGGACGCCGAGCACTACCTCATCGCCCGCGCCTTCACCGACGACTCGCAGTCCAACGCCTCCGAGATCGAGTGGCAGGCCCCGGTGGGCGGGGCGCTCGACGTGATCCGCCGGGTCAACCTGGGCCCGCGCCTGTGCCACGGCAACCCCTTCCACCTGCGGGTGAGCTTCGACGGCGACTGGGCCGTCGCCTGGGTGCGCGCGCCGGGGAGCCCGCTCGAGGAGCCCGTCCAGGCCTTCCGCTGGAGCGACGCCTTCCCCGAGCAGCCCCCCCTCAAGATCCAGATGGTGGGCCTGGTCTTCTCCGAGGAGGACAGCGGCACCCGGCTCGACAGCTTCACGGCGTGGGGCTCGACGCGGCTGAGGTGAGCGAGCCTCCCGCCGCCGTTCTTCGAACCTTCACGGTCCTTCCCCGAACGGTTCACCCCCCGAAGCTAGCCTCGAGGCAGCCCTGGGGAGTGCGCTTTTCCGGGCGAAAGGAGAACGTCATGAACGCGAAGAAGTGGATGATCGGCGTCGCTTTGCTCAGCCTGGGTCTTTCGCTGGCCCAAACCCCGCAGCAGCCCGCCCAGTCCAACCGGCCCCAGCAGGGCCCCAGCCGCATGATGGACCTGCGCGGGGGCAACCTGATGTGGACGGCGGCGCAGTTCCTGGGCGTGACGCCGCACGAGCTGGCGCTGCTGAGCAACGGGCAGAAGACCCTCAGCGAGGTGGCCCGCGACCTGGGCGCCGACGTGGCGCGGCTCGAGGCCGCGCTGGTGCAGGCCCGCGACCAGGGCATCGACCAGGCCGTGCAGAACCGGGTGCTCACCGCCGAGCAGGCGGCCGCCTACAAGAAGGCCACCGCCGCCGTCGTCAAGGCCTTCCTGGCCCAGAAGATCGACGCCGCCGGCTTCGGCCCCGGCGGGCGCGGGGGTCCCGGCGGCAAGGGCCCCGGCTTCGGCCCCGGCGGGCGCCGCTGACCGCCGAGCTCGAGGGAACGGGGGCGGCCTGCGGGTCGCCCCCGCTTCCAGGGGGCCTAGAATGGGCGTAGTGACCGGTGGACTCATCCTCATCGTGGAGGACGAGGCCCGCATCGCGGAGGTGCTCGAGCGCTTCCTGCGGGCCGAGGGCTTCCGCACCGAGCGGGCCGCCGACGGGCGGCGGGCGCTGGAGCTGTGGCGGGCCGCCCGCCCCGACCTGGTGCTCCTCGACCTGATGATCCCCCCGCCCGACGGCCTCGAGGTGCTGCGCGCCATCCGCCGCGAGGCCCCCACCCCGGTGATCGTGCTCACCGCGCGGGTCGAGGAGATCGACCGGCTGCTGGGCCTCGAGCTCGGCGCCGACGACTACGTGACCAAGCCCTTCAGCGCCCGCGAGGTGGTGGCGCGGGTCAAGGCGGTGCTGCGGCGGGCCAACGGCCAGCTCAGGGCCCCCCAGCGCTACCGGGTGGGCGAGCTCGAGCTCGACCTCGAGGCCTTCCAGGCCCGCTGCCGCGGCCAGGCCCTCGCCCTCACCGCCACCCAGTTCCGGCTGCTGCAGGCCTTCATGGCCCACCCCGGCAAGGCCTTCAGCCGGGGGGAACTGCTCGACCTCTTCGGCGAGGAGGCCCCCGACGAGCGCACCGTGGACGCGCACGTCAAGAACCTGCGGGCCCGGCTGGGCGAGTGCGGCGGTTTGCTCGAGACCGTGCGCGGGGTGGGCTACCGGCTGGCCGGGGAGCCCCGGTGAGGCTCACCGCCCGGTTGCTCCTGTCCTTCGCGCTGGTGGCGCTGTTCGCCGCCGGTTTCGGGGCTTTCCTGGCCTTGCAAGCCGCGCAGACCGACGTGCGGCGCTTCTTCCGCGACCAGTTCGGCGAACAGGCCATGCCCCCGTCCGGCACCCCCGGACCCGGGCGGCGCTCCGGGCCCCCGCCCCAGCGCGACCGCGAGCTGCTGCTCGAGCGGCTGCGCGACTCGCAGGTGCAGGCGGCGGTCTTCGCGGTGCTGGTGGGGCTTTTGGCCGGGGGCTACCTGGCCTGGCGCTCGGTGAGCCCCATCCGCCACCTCACCGACGTGACCCGCCGCTACGCGCGGGGCGAGCGCCAGGCCCGCGCGCGGGTGCAGGGCGCCGACGAGATCGCCGAGCTGAGCGCCGCCTTCAACCAGCTCGTGGACCAGCTCACGGCCGAGGAGGCCCAGAAGCAGCGCATGGTGGCCGACATCGCCCACGAGCTGCGCACGCCCCTCACCGTGCTGCGGGGCGAGCTCGAGGCCCTGCAGGCCGGGCTGATGGAGCCCACCCCCCACACCCTGGGCCGCCTGATCGAGGAGGTGGACCTGCTGACCCACCTGGTGCAGGACCTGCGCCTGCTGACCCTGGCCGACGCGGGCGGCCTGAGCCTCAACCGCGCCCCCCTCGAGCTCGCCGCCCTGGCCCGCGAGGCCCTGGCCGCCTTCGGGACGCGGGCCGAAGCCCGGGGCGTGCGGCTGGGGTTCGCGGGGGGCGAGCTCTCCCTCCCCGCCGACCGCGAGCGGCTGCTCCAGGTGCTCTACAACCTGCTCGACAACGCCCTGCGCCACACGCCCGCAGGCGGCGAGGTGCGCCTGGAGACCGCCCTCGAGGGCCCCTGGGGCCTGCTGCGCGTGCGCGACACCGGCCCCGGCATCCCCCCCGAGGACCTGCCCCACGTCTTCGAGCGCTTCTACCGCGCCGACAAGGCCCGCACCCGCGAGTCCGGGGGCTCAGGGCTGGGGCTCGCCATCGCCAAGGCCCTCGTCGAGGCCCACGGCGGCCGGATCGCGGCCCGCAACGCGCCGGGAGGCGGCGCGGTGCTCGAGGTCCGGCTTCCCCTGAGCAAGGGTTAAGCGGCTCCAGCGTGCGTTTGCCGGAGGGCAGGCAGCTACCGGCTATGGGCGTTCAGCGTCCGGCTATCGACCACCGACAGCCCGCGCCAGGCCTACTGCCGCCAGAACCCCTCGTGCACCCGCACCGCCTCGTCCTCCAGCGCCGGCCCCAGCACCTCCACCGGGCGCTGCCCGCGGGCGAAGACCTCGCGGCAGGGCAGCTCGAGGGTGGGGTTGGCGGGGTCGTCGCCGGTGAGCTCGCGCAGCCGGGCCTCGCTCAGCGCGTACACCACCCGCCGCACGTTGCCCCAGTAGATCGCCCCCGAGCACATCGCGCAGGGCTCGGTGGAGGTGTAGAGGGTGCAGGTCGCCAGGAAGCCGGGGTCGTAGCTGCGGGAGGCCAGGCGCATGAGGTTGAGCTCGGCGTGGCCCGTGCAGTCGCGCTCGGTCTGCACGGTGTTCTCGGCCTCGAGCAGCACCTTGCCCTCGGCGTCCACGAGCAAGGCGCCGAAGGGGTGGTTGCCGTTGGCGCGGGCCCGGCGGGCCACCTCCACGGCCTGCCGCAGGAACTCCAGGTCTTTGGCGGTCATGAGGCCAGCATAGCGCCTCAGGGGCGCTGGCACTCGGGGCAGAAGTGCGTGCCCCGGCCCCCCACCACGGTCTTGGCGATGCGGCCCGTGCAGCCGGGGGTGTTGCAGGGCAGGCCCGCGCGGTCGTAGGCGTTGTGCTCGAGCTGGAAGTAGCCGGGCTTGCCGTCGGGCTGCCGGTAGCTGGCGTCGGAGAGGGTCGAGCCGCCGGCGCTCACCGCCCGGCCCATCACCCCGCGGATGGCCTGGTACAGCCGCTCGACCTCCTCGGGCCGCAGGCTGCGGGCCGGGCGCTCGGGGTGGATGCGGCTCATCCACAGCGACTCGTCGGCGTAGATGTTGCCCACCCCGGCCACCGCCTCCTGCCCCAGCAGCACCTCCTTGACGCGGCGCGGCGTGCGGGCCAGAGCCTGGCGGAAAGCCTCCAGCTCGAATTCCTCGGAGAGCGGCTCGGGGCCCATGCGCCGCAGGAGCTCGATGCCGCCGTAGTCCCCGGCCTCCACCACCCACCACTTGCCGAAGCGGCGCGGGTCCACGTAGTAGATCACCGCGTCGCCCAGGTGCACGGTGAGGCGGGTGTGGGGGTGGGGCGCGAAGCGGAACCCCCCGGTCATGCCCAGGTGCACGACCGCCTCGAGCCCCCCCTCGAGCTCGATCAGGATGTACTTCCCCCGCCTGCGGGTGCCCAGCACCGAGCGCCCCTCGGCCAGCTCGGTGCGCCGGTAGCGCGCGGGGTCGGCGTGCTCGAGGCGCACGAGCGTGCGCCCCAGCAGGTAGGGCTCCAGGATGCGGCGGGTGGTCTCGACTTCGGGCAGTTCAGGCATAGCGGTTGCAGGCTCCAGCATGCGGAAAAGGCGCGGGGGAGACCGTGAGCTGTCGCGCTATGGTGGCGGTGAGCTGAACGCCGATAGCCGATAGCCGAACGCCTAACGCGGGTCGTACGTCGTACGTCCTACGCCGTACGTCGTACGCAAAACGCCAAACGCAAGACGCAAGACGCCTGGTTCCCCCCTTAGCAAGGGGGGTTAGGGGGGATAAACCCTCCCCGCGGGCGGGGAGG
>NZ_QXDL01000020.1:0-32271 GCF_003574345.1 Calidithermus terrae | reverse complement strand
GCGGAGCCGGTACGGCCTACGGCCACCCCCTCGCAGACATGCCGCCGGGGCCGGCGGCATGTCTGCGAGGGGGTGGCCGTAGGCCGTACCGGCTCCGCCGGTGACCTGGGGTCCCTCGGGGGAGCCCAGGGGGAGCAGGTTTCCGGCGTATGCCGGGTCGCGTACCGCGATGCCCTCGCCACGTGGAATGGCCTCCCCCTCCGGCCCCTGACGGCGGAGCGGGGGTCGCCAAACCAAAGCACCGCAACACAACCCCTCCCGCTAAAACAACGAAAAAGGGCACGGAACGGTGTCGAGGTGATTCCCAGGCTCAGCCGCCGGCCGCACTGCCCAGGCGGAGGTGGGGGGAGAGCAGGCGCACGGTCTCGCGGGAGAGCTCCCACAGCCGCCGGTCCTCGGGGTCGCGGGGTCGCGGCAGTCGCCCGGTGAGATCGAGCTCGGCGACGATACGCCCGGGGTTGGCGGCCATGATGAGCACCCGGTCGGCGAGGTAGACCGCCTCGAGGGGGTTGTGCGTCACCAGCAGCACGGTCCCCCGCTGCTCCTTCCACAGCTCCAGCACCTCCCCGCGCATGCTCATGGCGGTGATCTCGTCGAGGGAGCTGAAGGGCTCGTCGAGCAGCAGCACCTGGGGGTCGAGGATGAGGGCACGGGCCAGGGACACCCGGTGCTGCATGCCCACGGAGAGCTGGTTGGGGTAGTAGTCGTAGTAGTCGGCCAGGCCCACCCGCTCGAGCCAGTTCCGCACCCGCGCGCCCGCCTCCGGGGAGGGGGTGGCCTCGAGGGCGAAGTGGATGTTCTGCCGCACCGTCATCCACGGCAGCAGGCGGGGCTCCTGGAACACGTAGCCCAGGACGGGCTCGCCGCTCCCGGCGAAGCCGGGGAAGCTCACCCGGCCCTCGTAGTCGCGCTCGAGGCCGCTGAGGATGTTGAGCAGGGTGCTCTTGCCGCAGCCCGAGGGGCCCACGATGGCGACGAACTCCCCGCTCTCCACCTCCAGGTTCACCCCCTCCAGCACCACCTTCGGGCCCCGGCTCGAGGCGAACACCTTGCGCAGGCCCACGCAGCGGACCCCCGCCATCAGACCACCCGCTCCACCGGCCGCCGCCAGCGGAAGGCCCGCTCGCCCAAAGCCAGCATCGTGAGGTCCACGGCCGCCAGCACCAGCGTCATGGCCAGCCCGTAGGCCAGGATGCCGCGCATCTCGAACATCTGGAAGTAGAAGTTGATCTGGTAGCCCACCCCGCTCGTGCGGCCCAGCAGCTCGGCGAACACCACCATCTTCCAGCTCAGCGAAAGCGCCCCGCGCGCGGTGCCCAGCAGGTAGGGGGCCAATTGGGGCAGCACCACCTGCCGCCAGATCTGGCCCCTCGGGCGGCGCAGGGCGCGGGCCATCTCCACCAGCTTGACGTCGATGGCGCGGATGCCCTCGCGCATCTGCACCACCACCTGCGGCACCAGGATGATCACCAGCCCCACGATGGCCGCCGTGTCGTTGAGCCCGATGAGCAAGTAGCACACCACCAGCGGCAGGATGCGGGGGACCGCCAGCCCGGTGACCACCCAGGCCTCCAGCAGCCGGTCGAGGGTGCGCGAGGCCCCCACCGCCACCCCGATCAGCACGCCCAGGGCCATGGTGATGGCGAAGGCGACCATCACCCGCCACAAGGTGATGCCGATGTGCAGCCACAACTGCCCGCGCTCGTGCTCGCGCGCCAGGAAGGCGACGGTCTCGAGCGGCCCCGGGACCACCGTGCGCCCCATCAGCCACGACAACAGCAGCCACACCAGCACGATCGACAATAGCGACAGCAGGCGCAGCCCCAGCGAACGGGACAACTCCCCCGT
The DNA here is from genome assembly GCF_003574345.1 of Calidithermus terrae. Classification (NCBI taxonomy): domain Bacteria; kingdom Thermotogati; phylum Deinococcota; class Deinococci; order Thermales; family Thermaceae; genus Calidithermus; species Calidithermus terrae. The sequence continues at coordinate 30,423 of NZ_QXDL01000020.1, read as the reverse complement.
GGCGCGGGGTTGGGCCCGGGCGGGCAGGGCCTCCACGCTACCCCTGACCCGGGCGGGGTGCGGCCGTAGGCGGTTGCTTCAGCACGGTTGCCGCCCCTCGCGCTAGTCGCCCAGCGGCCTGAACTGGGTGCTGTAGGCGCGGGCGTCGAAGCGCGAGACCCCTACCACCTCCGCGCCGGCCACCTGCACCATGCGCTGCACCAGGTTGGTCAGGCCCACCACCACCCCCGCGTCCCAGCGCTGGGGCAAGCCCGCCTCCCAGCGCTTGCGCACGGCGGGCATGAGGGAGGCGTCGGGCAGGGCGTAGAGGTTTCTGTCGAGGATCTCCTTCCAGAAGGCGTCGGTCTCCCTCATGCGCTGGTTGGCGAGCTGGACCGCCTTGAGCAGGCGCTCGATGGTGCCGGCGTCGGCGTCGTTGCGGGCGATGATCAGCAGCAGCGGCAGGTCGGGCGGGGCGCCGAGCTCCTTGAGCATGGCGGCGGCCGAGATCAGCTCGCGCGACTCGCCCGAGGCCACCTGGCGGGCGACGAAGTGCCAGAAGGGCAGGCCCGCGTCGATCTCGCCCTTGCGCAGCAGCTCGGCCATCAGCGGGGGGGCGGCGGCCACCACCTTGCTGTCTTTCTGGGGGTCGAAGCCGTACTTGAAGACCGCCAGCGCCCGCAGGATGAGCAGGCTCTTATCCCCCAGGCTCTGCGCGGCGATGGTCTTGCCCTTGAGGTCGGCGACGCTCTTGATGGGGCTGTCGGCGCGGACCACCACCCCGCCCGTCACCAGGCTGTAGGGGTAGACCGCTCGAGCCGGGATCCCCTGCTGCTGCATGCGGACGGCCTCGATGAAGTCGTCCACCGTGACCTGCACCTCGCCCGAGCGCAGGGCGATCTGGGTGGCCTGCTTGGAGGGGTAAGTCACCTCCTTGACCTGTATGCCCAGTTCCTTGTCGATGCCGAAACGCTCGATCGCGTAGACTACCCAACTGAAAGTTCCCCCTGCCTGGAGCCCCACCCGCACGACCCGGGGCTCCTGAGCCAAAGCCGAAGCGCTCGCCACCAGGATGGCAAGCAGCGCCAACGCCCTCACGCCTACTCCCATGGCCCACCTCTTTCCTGCTTGAACTTTCATAGTATACCGCTGAACCCCCCGGAATGCCTCCGGGCGCGGGCGGGGCCGGCGCGGCACGTCTAGGAGGTGGAGGAGACCCTCGAGCCCAGCCGGAGGAAGCCCATCTCCGCGGAGATCTCGGCGGCCGTACCCACGGCCATGTGGCCATAAATCTGCAGGTGTTCGTCGGCCATGCGAAAGGCAGGGCCCCCCACCGCGATCGACCCCACGACCCGGCCGCTGGCGCTGAAGATCGGCGCGGAGACGGCGCGGGTCTCGGCGTCGTACTCCCGGTCGCTGACGGCGTAACCCCGCTCGCGGGTGCGCTCGATTTCGCGCCGCATGAGCTCGGGGTCGGTGATGGTGCGCGGGGTGTACTTGGGGAGGGTATGCAGCTTCCCCAAGAACGCCTGCTGGGCCTTGGGGTCCAGGTAGGCCAGGATGGCCTTGGCTCCCGCCCCCGCGTGCAGGTGCAGGTGCTTGCCGATGAGCGAGGCCCAGCGAATGGCCTTGACGCTCTCGAGCAGGTCGATGCACACCGCCTGTTCCCCGTCGTAGGCGTAAAGCCCCACGGTCTCCCCGGTCTGCTCGAACAGGCGGTACATGTGGCCGGCGGCGGCCCGGGGCAGGGAGACCGCCGCCGTGCGGTGGTTGCTCGCGGTCAGGGCGTTGACCACGGAGGTCAGGACCAGCTTCCCGTCGGGCTCGCTGCTCAAGAAGCCGGCGTGCTCGAGGGTCTTTACCGCCCGGAAGACCTGGTTCTTGTCCATCCCGGTCAGCTCGGTGAGTTCGGCCAGCGAGAAGCGGTGGGGGGCGTGGGTGAAGGCCAGCAGAACCTGCAGCGTCTTGTAGGCCGCCTGGATCACGTAGCGTTCCATGATGAGTTGATTAGATCAGGCGGATTTGATCCTGTCAAACCCTGGCGGGCACGCCTCGAGCGGCGCCAGGCATTCGCCGGTTATTTGATTCAGTCAAATGAATTTGATTTTATCAAACACCGGATTTCGCCTGCCCCCAGGCGGAGCAGGCGCGGGGTTTTCCTGGAACCTGAACCGAAGCACCGGGGCGGGACAGCGGGTGTCGCCCTGACGACGCGAATTATGCCGGTTGCTTGCTTGGGCGCGGCAAATGGGTTATCGTAGAACCATATAAAAGTTAAAGCTAAGCAAGTCCGGTCAGGAGCGGTTTTGTTCGGTTGGTTCGGGGCGTATTGCCACAATACGCCCGGCTTTGGGAGGCCAAGATGCACACAGGCGTAAGGTTTAAGCGGCTCGTGGTGCTCGGCGTGGTGTGCTCGAGCCTTCTTCCGGGGGTCACCGCCTTTAACGCCCAGGAGCCCGGCGTGCTGGTGGCCCAGAGCCCGACCCACGGCTCCTACCTTACCGACGCCCAGGGGCGCAGCCTCTACCTCTTCACCAACGACGGCAAGAACACCAGCAACTGCTATGACCAATGCGCCCAGAACTGGCCGCCCCTGTTGGTCAAGGATAAGCCTGTAGCCGGCAAGGGGGTGGCCGCCAGCCTCCTGGGCACCGCCCAGCGCAAGGACGGAGCGCTCCAGGTCACCTACAACGGCTGGCCGCTGTACTACTACGCCCGTGACCAGAAGCCGGGGGACGCTACCGGCCAGGGAGTGGGCGGGGTGTGGTTCCTGGTCTCGCCCTACGGGGTAGCCATCAAGCCGCCACAGCAGAGCCAAGCGGCAGCCCCTGCCGCCCCGGAGCCCATGGCGGCCGCGGCCCAGAACCCCGAGTTCATGAAGGCAGGCGAAGCGGTTTTTAAGGCCAACTGCGCCATGTGTCACGGGGAGCAGGGCCGGGGGAACCCAGCGTTGGCCGAGAACCGCAAGCTCCAGGACACTGACTTCGTCGTAAGGCAGGTTCTCAAGGGCTCGCGCTACATGCCCGCCTTCGAGGGCAAGCTCTCAGACCGGGAAGCCGCGGCGGTCATCACCTTCATCCGCAACTCCTGGGGCAACAGCTACGGAACCATCACCGAGGAGATGGTCAAGGCACGGCGGTAAGCCGCGTTGAGGAGGTGTCTTATGGAGACGCAGGGGAGGAGCTACTTGAGGGTTATCGCGGTACTCACCATGCTAGCCATGCCGGCGGCGCTGGCTCAGACCGAGCAGGAACTCCTGAACCCCCCGCCCACCGAATGGCCGACCTACGGGCGCAACCTGGAGATGCAGCGCTACAGCCCTCTCTCCCAGATCAACACCTTCAACGTCCCTAGGCTCCGCCTGACCTGGAGCCGCAGCCTGGGCTTCAGAACCGACGCCCAGTTCTCGCCGGTGGTCTACCGGGGGATCATGTATGTCCCCGCCCCCGACCGGGTTATCGCCCTTAACGCCACCAACGGTGATCTGGCGTGGGAGTACAAGGTCAAGCTTCACGAGAAGACTGCTTCCCTCGCCGCCAGCCGCAACCGCGGGGCGGTGGTAGTGTTTGACGGCAAGGTCTACCACACTCTGGGCGACGGCCGCGTAGTCGCCCTCGAGGCTAGAACGGGGAAGGAGATCTGGAGTAGCCAGATCGGCCGGATCGAGCTTGGCGAGGGGTTCACCTCCGGGCCCATCTTCGCCGGTGGCAAGATCATCGTCGGGCCCTCGGGCGCCGACATCGGCGGGGTCAACGGGCGTGTCGTGGCCCTGGACCCCCAGGACGGAAAGACCATCTGGACCTTCAACGCCATCCCGCAGCCGGGGGAGCCTGGCTTCGAGAGCTGGGACCCCCCCTCGGCCGCACAGTGGGGCGGGGGCTCGGCCTGGAACGTCGGCGCCTACGACCCGGTCACCCGCACCGTGATCTACGGGATCGGCCAACCCATCCCCTGGGTCGCCAAGGACTTCCGCAGGGGTGACAACCTCTACACCGCCAGTTGGGTGGCCCTCGAGGCGGACACGGGGAAGCTCAAGTGGCACTATCAGGTGATCCCCAACGACGAGTGGGACCTCGACCAGATCGCCACCCCCACCATCGGCGACGTGCGGATCGACGGGCAAACCCGCCGGGTGGCCCTCCTGCCGACCACCACCGGCTTCCTGCTGCTGTTCGACATCAGAACAGGGCAGATGATCAAGTGGCACCAGATGGTCCCCGAGCTCACGATCCATAAGGGCTTCACCCCGGAGGGCAAGCCCATCATCGACGACAGCTTCCGGTACCAGCAGGTAGGCGAAAAGAAGCTGGTCTGCGCCTTCCGCTGGGTAGACTGGGAACCTGCGGCCTTCAGCCCGCAGACGGGGCTTTACTACCGGCCCAACACCTACGACTGCGCGAACCTGAGGAATGACCCGCCCGCGGCCGACTGGAGGCCCGGCCAGAACCCCATCAACGCCGAATTCGAATACCTCACCGACCGGTTCAGCCGCTATGGGGCGCTCTCGGCCATCGACCCGGCTACGGGCAAGGTGGTGTGGGAATTCGGCTACGGCTACCGCAATTTCAACGGCCCGGTGGTCACGGCGGGGGGCGTGGTGTTCAGCGGCTTCATGGACCGGGTCTTCCGGGCCTTCGATGCGAGGACCGGGACCATCCTGTGGCAGCAGGTGATGCCGGCCTACATGCAGACGGACGCCATCACCTACATGGTCGAGGGCAAGCAGTACGTGGCCGTGATCGCAGGGGGAGCCGGCACGTTCTTCCCTCACCGGCAGACCGGGCTGCCCCCCGTAGTGGAGGGCGAGGTCACGGCCTTTGTCTTCGCCCTGCCCTGAGGGGGCCTGAACAGTGAGGGGGTGCTCGCGAAAAAGGCACCCCCTCGTCTCTCCAGCTTCAATAAGGATTCATATGACCCGCAAAAAGCGCGGCCACCTCGTAAGGATGCTCATGCTCGCAGGGGCCCTCCTAGCCCCGACTGCTCTTCCAGCGGCCCAGGGGGCGCTCGCCTGGGAAATGCGGGTCTGCGCGAACCCCGACGACCCCCCCGCTTCCACCGCGAAGCTCGAGGGCTTCGACAACCGCATCGCGCAGATCCTGGCGGATGAATTGGGAGCCACCCTGAGCCACGTGTGGGCGCCCTCGGACATCCGCATAGTCCGCGACTACCTCCGCATGGGGAGCTGCGACCTGATAATGGGAATCCCGGACGGGTACCTGGGCGTCTTGAGCACGGTGCCCTACTACCAGATACCCCACGTGTTCGTTTACCGGGCAGACAGCCCTTTCGAGATCCAATCGCTGGAGGACGAGGCCCTCAAACGCTTGCGGGTCAGCACCTATCCCTTCAGCTTGCCCCACCAGGCCTTACGCAACCTGGGGCTCGAGGTAGCCCTGTACCGGCCAGCCCAGGTGTTCACCCAGATGGATGTGGCCGCCCCCATCATCCGGGCGCTTTTGAGCAAGGAGATCGACCTTGCCATACTCGACGGCCCGGTGGCTGCCTCCTACGCCAAGCAACACCCCGAACTCAAGATCGCGCCCGTTTCCCCCGAGATCGTCCCCCCCCTGCTGCCGATGTTCCAGATAGGGACGATCGGGGTGAGGCAAGGGGACGTAGCACTGAGGGACCGGCTCAACATCGCCCTGGCCCAAAGGTGGGGCGATATCCAGGGGGTTTTCCAGGAGTACGGCATCCAGTACACACCCTTGCCCAAGCCAGAGGTCTCCGGTCCGGGCCAGACCGACCTCGAGCCCCTGCGCGTCGGCGTGGTCCTGCCCGTCCCCACCGGCAACCCCGCCGTCACCGACGCGGCGGGCTTCGCGGCCAGGACCGGGGCGGTGATCGCCGAGGATCTGCTGGGCGGGATAGCCGCCAACCAGGGGATGGACCTGCAGATCCTGCCGGCCAGCGCCCCCAGCGCCGAGGCCGCCCTGCGGGCGGCTCAGGGCCTGGCGGCCACGGAGAAGGTCTTCGCCCTCATCGGCGGGCTGGGGGAAGGGCAGGCCCAGGTGCTCAGCAAGTTTGCCGAAGACCACGGCGTGCTGTTCTTCAACATCGGCGACCCCAGCGAGGCCCTGAGGGAGAGCTGCTACCGCTATACCTTCCACCTCGAGGCCAGCACCGCCATGTACCTGGACACCCTGGCACAGTGGTTCGCGGCCAAGGGACACCGCCGCTGGTTCTTCCTCTACCCAGGAACCGAGGAGGGAAGGGCGCTCTACCAGCGCGCCCGGCAAGCGGTGGCGAAGTTCGGCGGGAGCGAGGCGGGCAAGGTCGAGATTCCTCCTGACCGCCGCACTTACCAGGACATACCGGAGACCGTGCGGCGGGCTACCCCTGACCTCGTCTTGTCCCTGCTGGGCCCGGAAAACCAGGACTTCTTCCTGGCGCAGATAGGCGCCGTCTCCTTCAACGCCCCGGTGGTGAGTTTCCCCCACCCAGTCACCCAGACCCGCAGCTACTGGCTGCGGGTCGGGCAGTCCACCTCGGCCGCCGAGAAGACCTACCGCCTGGGCCTTTGGGAGGCCACCCTGGAGGAGAACGGCGCCGGGGAGATCAACGACCAGCTCAGCTCCCGTACCGGCACCCCCATGGACCCCTCCGCCTGGGCCGCCTACGCGGCGGTGAAGATCCTGCTGGAGAGCATCCTGGCCACCGGCAGCGCCGAGGCCTCCCGGCTGATCGCCCACCTGGAGAACCCTGCGACTTCCTTCAACCTCTACAAGGGGGTGCCCCTCTCCTTCCGCCCGTGGAACCACCAGCTCAGGCAACCCCTCTTCGTTGTCCAGCTCAACCCTGGGGCCGTCCTAGGCACCCGGCTCTCCCAGCAGTTAGCCCTGGTCCGGGTGGCCGGCCAGGTTCCGGACATTCCTCCGGGGGCCGACCCTAAGCCCCTTCTGGACCGGCTGGGGAACCCTGCCGAGGGTTCCCCCTGCCGACGGTGAGGGGGGCGCGATGCCGCGGACGACCCCTCAGGCCCGCCCGCTCACCCGACGCCAGGTGCTGGCCTTCGGCGGCAGTACCCTGGCCTTGGGCGCCCTGCGGGCCCTGGCGCAGCCCAAGGAGGAGGCCCTGCGGCTGGGCGTGGTGCTCCCCTCCCAGCCGAGGTCCGGCCTCGAGAGGGCCGTGGTGGAGGCCGCGCGGACAGGCCTCGAGATGGGGAAGGAGGAGTACGGCTTCAACGCCAGCCTGGTGGGGCAGCGCCTCGAGGTGCTCCTGCGCACCGCCCCGGACCCCCAAGCCGCCGCGCGTGAGGCCGAGCGGCTAGTGGGGAGTGAGGAGGTCTTCGCCCTGGTGGGAGGGTTCGGGGGTCAGGCCGAGGCCCTCAGCCGGCTGGCCGAGCAGCGCCGGGTGCTCTTCCTCAACATCGGCTCGCCCAGCGACCGGCTCCGCCAGGAGGCCTGCAGCCGCTACACCTTCCACCTCGAGGCCAGCGCCGCCATGTACCTCGACGCCCTGGCGGCCTGGTTCATCCAGGCGGGCTTCCGGAGCTGGTTCTTGGTCTACGAGCAGGGCGCGGAGGGCCAGGCCTTGTATCAGAGGGCGCGGAAATCCCTCCTGGAGCGGCACTTTGGCGCCCGGGAGGCGGGGCGGGCCTCGGTCGCCCCCGGCCAGCCCGACTTCCGGACGGCCCTCGAGGCCATCCGGCGCGCCCAGCCCCAGGCGGTTCTCCTGCTGCTGGGTGCTGAGGGGCAGCTCGACTTCTTGGGCCGGTACGAAGCCGCCGGACTCGGCGCCGCCGTGACCGGCTTCCCCCACCCCGAGACCCAGACCCGCGCCTTCTTCGCCGCCTCCCGCGGCAGGGCCCCCAGGGCGGGCGCCGGGCACCGGGCGGTGCTCTGGGAGGCCAAGCTGGACGCCTACGGGGCCCGCGAGCTCAACGCCCGCTTCCGGCAGCGCTCCAAGAAGCCCATGGACCCCTCGGCCTGGGCCGGCTACCAGGCGGTCAAGGTGCTCTTCGAGACGGCGTCCTTCGCGGGGAGCCTGGAAGGCGCCCGGCTGGTGAGCCACCTGGAGAACCCGGGGACCGTATTCGACGTGCACAAGGGCATCGGGGTCTCCTTCCGCCCCTGGGACCACCAGCTCAGGCAGAGCCTTTACCTGGTCAAGATCAGCCCGGGGGCCAAGGAGGACTGGGACCTTGCCGGCCTGGTGGGGGAACTCCCGGCCATTTACCGCCCCGGCACCGACCCCGTCGAGCGGCTCGACCAACTGGGCGACCTGCGGCGCGACTCGAGCTGCCGCTTTGGAGGACGCTGATGCAAATACCCTTTCGCTTCCTGATCTTCGCCGCCTGCCTCAGCTTTGTGGCCCTCCTGCCGACCTCCCTCGTCCAGCAGCAGGCACCCACCTACCGGGCCTACGTCTCCAACGAGTACGGGGCCAACGTCACCGTCATCGACGTGGCTACCGACACCGTCATCGGGACCATCGCCGTGACCGGGAGGCCCGGTGAGGTGCGCCCCCGGGGCATGGCGGTGAGCCCGGACGGCCGCACCATCTACGTGGCCCTGAGCGACTTCCAGCCCGTCCTCGAGGTTCCCGAGGACAAGATCGTGGCCATCGACGTAGCCACCAACCGGATCAAGGCCGAGTACCGGGTGGGGACCAACCCCGAGCGGCTGGCGCTCAACCCGGAGGGCACGCAGCTGTGGGCCGCCAACGAGAACGCCGCCCGGGCCACCGGCTTCGACCTGGAGACCGGCAAGACCCTGGGCGAGTTCCAGACCGGGGTGGAGCCCGAGGGGGTGGCGGTGAGCCCGGACGGGCGCTTTGTCTACGTCACCGGCGAGACCAGCCACACCGTCACGGTCATCGACGCTAAGGGCCTCAAGCTGGTCAAGCACTTCCTGGTAGGCAACCGCCCCCGCTTCGTGCTCTTCTCGCAGGACGGCTCCAGGGCCTACGTCTCCGCCGAGATCGCCGGCACGGTCGCGGTGGTGGACGCCAAGGCGCACCGCGTCATCCAGAACATCTCGCTGGGGCTCGACTCGCGCATCGTGGAGATGGCCCTCGCCCCGGACGGCAAGCGCCTCTACGTGGCCGGAGGTGGCACCAGCGCGGTCTACGTCATCGACACCGAGAGCAACCGGGTGGTGCGCACCGTCCGTGAGCGCATGGGCCGCCGCCCCTGGGGGGTCACCGTCACCCCGGACGGCAGGAAGATCTACACCGCCAACGGCCTCTCCGACAGCGTCTCGGTCATCGACCCTGCCAGCCTGAGCGTGGTGAAAAACATCCCCGCCGGGCGGGGGGCGCACTCGGTGGTCATCGGGGTGGTGCGATGAGAAGGGGCCTGGTGATCGCGGGGGTCGTGGCGGGCTTGGCGCACGCCGCGCCGGTCTTCCTCGAGCGGGCGGAGGAGCTGCGCTTCCTATGGGCCAGCGAGCTCCTGGGCATCCGGCTGCAGGCCCTGGCCCTCGAGCCGGGCGAGGAGCAGGCCGAGAAAGCGCTCCACAGCGACCTTCCCCTCTTCGCAGGCAGCCTCGAGGCCAAAGACCCCGCCCTGCTGGGGGAGCTGGAAGAGGCCCTGGAGGGGCTCGAGGGGCCGGTGGGAGCCAAGGACGTCGCCCGGCTCGAGGCGATCTTCAGGCAAGCCCAGGGGCTTCTGGAGCGGGCCCGGCGGCTACTGGCCCCCGAGGGCGACCCCACCCTCCAGGCCGCCCTGATCGCCCAACTGGTGTTGCTGGACGACGGGGTGGCCGAGAGCTACGAGGACGCGGCCCGGGGGGAAGAAGGGGCCTACCAGGTGGGCCGGGTCGCCCTGCAGCGGGTCAGGGTACTGTGGCAGGGTCTAAAGCCTGCGCTCGCCGGGCGTGCGGCAGACGAGGCAGTCAAGGTGGAAGAAGGTCTCAATACCCTCGGGCAGCTCTTCTCCTCCCCCACTCCCCCGCCCCGCTTCCAGGACCCGGAGGACGGCGAGCAGGCCGCTCTGGACATCGTCTTCGCCCTGGCCGCGGCTACCGGGGCCGAGCTGCTGCCGCAGGAGCTCCCGGAGATGCTGGCCTTAGTCGAGCGTCAAGCCAGCCAGGCCTGCCAGGCCTACCCGGAGGGCAAACAGCGGCTGGCGCTGGAAAGGATCGCCGCGGCCGGCCTGTACTACGAGACCTACCTCGGCGACACCCTCCAGACCCTGGCCCCCGAGGTCAGCGAGCGGCTAAAGCCCCTACTGGAGGGGCTTCCCGGGGCGATCCGCGCGGGAGAGGCCGCCAAGGTAGGCGCGGACTGCAAGGCCCTGACGGATAGGCTGGCCCAGGCCAGGGACACGCTAAGATGAACATGAGCGCCGTCGAATGCCACGACCTCAGCCGCCGCTTCGGGGAAGCCGTGGCGGTGGACGCCCTCAGCCTCGCCGTGGAGGCGGGGGAGCTGTTCGCCCTGCTGGGGCCCAACGGGGCGGGCAAGTCCACGGCGGTGCACATGCTCACCACGGTGCTGCCGCCCAGCTCGGGCTGGGCCAGGGTCGCAGGGTTCGACGTGGTGCGCCAGGCGGCGGCGGTGCGGGAGAGCATCGGGCTGGTGTTCCAGGAGCCCGCGCTCGACGAGCGGCTCACCGCGCGGGAGAACCTCGAGATCCACGGGGTGCTCTACGGCCTCCGGGGCCCGCGGCTGAAGGAGGCCATCGCCCAGGCGCTGGAGTGGGCCAGCCTGGCGGAGGCCGCCCGCCGCCCGGTGCGCGCCTTCTCCGGGGGGATGAAGCGGCGGCTCGAGCTCGCCCGCGCCCTCATGCACACGCCGCAGGTGCTCTTCCTCGACGAGCCCACCCTCGGCCTCGACCCCCAGGGGCGCCGGCACCTGTGGGAGCGCGTCGCCACGCTGCGCGGGCAGGGCCTGACGGTGTTCATGACCACCCACTACCTGCAGGAGGCCGAAGCCTGCGACCGGGTGGGCATCCTCGACCAGGGCCGCCTGATCGCGGAGGGCACCCCGGCCGCGCTGAAGCTAAAAGTATTGGGCAAGGCCGAGGGCAGCCTCGAGGAGGTCTTCCTCGAGCTCACCGGCCGCAGGCTGCGCGACGAGGAGGCCCGGCCCCGCGACCGCCTGCTGGGCTTCGCCCGTAGGGGCGGGGAGCACACCCGGTGAGCGCCACCCGCTCCCCTGCCCGCGCCTTCCCCCTCGAGCCGGCCGTGGTCTGGGTGATGTGGCGGCGCGAGCTGCTGCGCTACGCCCGCGACCGCTCGCAGGTCTTCGGCGGCCTCTCCCGCACCGTGCTGTGGCTGGTGATCCTGGGCTTCGGCCTGGGGGCCTCCTTCCGCGACATCGAGGGCTACACCTACGCGCAGTACATCTTCCCCGGCGTCATCACCCTCAACGTGCTCTTCGCCGCGCTGCAGTCGGCGGTGGCGCTGGTGTGGGACCGGGAGGTGGGGCTGCTGCGGGAGGTGCTCGTCTCCCCCGCCCCCATGTTCTCGGTGGCGCTGGGCAAGCTGCTGGGCGGGGCGAGCGTGGCGGTGCTCCAGGGATCCATCCCCCTGCTCTTCGCCCCCCTCATCGGGGTGAACCCGGGCCTGGGCGGGCTGCTGCTGGCGTGGGGGGTGATGGCCCTGCTGGGCCTCACCGTCACCGGCTTCGGGGTGTTCCTGGCCTCGCGCATGGCGACCTTCGAGGGCTTCGGCAGCATCTCCAACGGGGTGATCCAGCCGCTGTACTTCCTGTCGGGGTCCATCTTCCCGCTCAAGGGCATCATCGGCGGGGTGGGATTCCTGGACCTCCCCGACGCGCTGCGGCAGGAGTTGGAGCGGCTGGGCATCCACACCATCGGCGGGGGGTGGGTGGTGCAGTTGCCGCTGTGGCTGCAGGTGCTGGTCTACCTCAACCCCGTGACCTACTTCCTCGACCTGCTGCGGGCGGTGAGCCTCCACTACCAGCAGCTCCCCATGGCCGCCGACCTGGCCGTGGTGGGGGTAGCCCCCGTGCTGACCACCCTGCTGGCTACGGCCGCCATGGGCCGGATGCGCCGGCGCTAGCGCCGGCGCGGCTCAGCCCGCCCCCGCCGCCGAGTCCTCGAGCAACTGGAAGGCGATGGCCGCGGCCAGGGCCGCCACCTCCGGCGGGGCCTGGGTGCTCAGGCGCACGTCCTTGCCGTCCATGCGCCCCCCGATGCGCCCGCTGAGCTGCTCGCCGGAGTGCTCGAGGCGCACGTCGTTGCCGATGAGGCCCCCGCCCAGGCGGCCCTCGACGCGGCCCCGGGCGAGCTCGAGCCTGAGGTCTTGCCCCAGGGTGTTGCCGCCGAAGCGCACCTCGACCCGGTCCGGCTGGAGGAGGCCGGCCACGTCGAAGCCCTCGAGGCCGCCCCCCACCCGCCCGGTGACGAAGCCGCCGTGCAGGCTGAGGTTCACGTCCTTGCCCACCACCGCGCCGCCGACGCGGCCCTTCAGGCGCGTGCCGTCCCAGGTGAGCTCGAGGTCGAACCCGGCCGCCTCTCCGCCCACCCGCCCGCTGATCCGCTCCACCTTGCGAACGCCCATGGCCCGATTGTCCCCCGGCGGCGGGGCGGGTGCCAAGCCGGGGCCTCGAGAAAGGGACCGGGCCCCGGCCAAGCCGGGGCCCGGGGAAGCGCCCGCCGGTCACTCGCTGCAGTGGCCGGGGCCGATGAGGCCGTTGTTGTACTTGTCGAGCGTGGCCGCCAGGCTGACGAACTGCTGGCGCACGGTGCTGCTGCCCTTCATGGCCGCCACCTGCGCCGGGGTGTAGGTGCTCAGCAGCGCGGTGGCCGAGTTGAAGGCGGCCTGGGCCGCGGTGAAGTCGGCGCCGTTGAGCTGGTTGAGCCGGGCGGCGACGTAGGCGTGGGCCAGGATGTAGTAGGCGTTGCCGCCGGGCGGGGTCCACAGCACCTGGTAGTGCGTCTGGCCGCTGAGGAAGAAGGCCGCGTCTTCGCCGAGCTGGGCCCAGGTGTCGTCGTAGGGCGCGGGGCCGTACTTGGAGTGGGTCTTCCAGTAGCCGGGGGTGAGGGTGCAGCCGGTGGCGCAGGGCACGTTCACCGCGATGGACCACGACGCGGAGCCGGTCGTGGCGGTGGTGTTGGTGGTGAACGAGGCGGTGTTGCCGTAGGTGTACTGCCCGCAGGCGTCGTACTTGAGGGTCCGGGTGTAGGTGAAGGCGGTGCCCGGGGCGCTCGCGGTGCCGAGGTTGCCCTGCAGGCTGTCGGTGACGTCCGCTTTGTCGTCCACCTGGGTGACGGTGGCCTTGCTGAAGTCCACCGTGGCCGTGCCCGAACCGCCCTCGACCTTGCCGGTGGTGGCGGCGGTGGCGGTGTTGGTCCGGGTGTCGCCGTTGGGGAGGCTGGCGCTGTAGGTGCAGGTGAGGGTCTGCCCGGAGGGGAGGCTGTAGGGGAAGCTCACCCCGCAGTCCACGCTGGCGCCGACGTCGGGGTCACCGGCCTTCGAGATCACGTCGGTGACGCTGGTGAGGGTGGCGGCGTAGTTGGGGTCCGGGTTCTTGACCTCGATCGCCCCGCCGACCTTCCAGTCGCTGTCCGTGGAGGCGGCGCTCACCTTCACCGTGTAGTTGACGATGAAGGACTGCCCCGCCGAGAGCGTCAGGCTGCTCTGGTCGGCCTCCTTCTTGATGGTCCAGGTCCAGGTGCGCTTCAGCGAGGGGTCGGCGGTCTTGGTGACGATGACGTTGAAGTCGAAGCAGAAGCTGACGTGGGAGATGCCGTAGGGCTTGCCGTTGCTGGGGTTGGTGGGGGTCACCAGGTTGCTATCGGCCGTGGCCTCCGGGTTGTAGGCGTAGACGTTGGCGCCGGGGCCGCCCTTCATGATCACGGCGTCGATCCCGAAGGGATTCCCCCCGAAAGTCGCCGACCAGGCGTCGAGAACCCCGTCACCTGTGGCGTTGTTCGTGACCGTCACCTTGACGCCTGTCGCCGCGTCGGTGTACTCGCCCGAGGCAGGGTCGAGGTCGAGCTTGAACTCGTAGACGTAACCGAGGTCCTGACAGGTCGGGTTGCCGCTGACGAACACCGGCGGCACCCGCGGCCCCGAGTTCGTCTGTGGCCCCACCCCGCCGCCCGCCTGCGGCGCCTGTTGGGTCCCGCACGCGGCCAATGCCGTCATCGCCACTGCCATCAGTAAAGCCTTTGCTCTCATCGTCAACCCCCAAATTCTTCGGACCCAATTGCTCAATGCGGCTCGAGGGCACCCACGAATGGCTACAACCGCCCAGACCTCCCTTCCCCCCTTGAAGCAGGGGCCGCACGCCACGGATCTATGAGACCGAATGAGATTATACTGGAAGCTTCTTAATTTAGTTCAGATTGCGTCCATTCCCGCTAAAGCAACTCTGTAGACAAAACAAGACCGGATCGGCGGCCCTAAAGGTGTCGTGGTCGAGAAAACCTCACGAACCGGTTTACAGGTTAATATCTCATGAGAGGCATTTTCGGAGGCAGTTTATCGAGGAAATGCGCGGTTAACCCACGATTTTGGCCTATCGCCCGGCGGGAGGCAAAACCGGCCGCCTCGAGCGCGGGCAGGCATTCCGCCGCCGGGTGAGCGCGTGAGCAAGTCCTTGCGGGGGCACTTAGAATCAGCATGACGACGATGAACCTCCTCGAAGCCCTCCGCCTGCCCGCCCTCAGCCGCGCCCGGGTGGTCGCGGCGGCGGCGCGGCTGAACAACCGGGTGCTGGGGGCGCACGCGGTGGACATCCCCGACCCCCAGGAGTGGATCCGGCCCGGCTTCCTCTTCCTCACCACCGGCTACGCCTGGCCCCGCGAGGAGCAGGCCCTGCGCGCCTTCATGCGCCAGATCGCCCGGGCCGAGCCCGCGGCCGTGGTGCTGGCGGTCCCCCAGTTCTTCGAGAGCTTCCCCGAGGCCGCCCGCGAGGAGGCCGAGCTGTCGGGCGTCCCGGCCGTCGAGCTGCCCTGGGAGGTGCCCTTCTCCCAGGTGATCGGGGAGCTCAACCAGCAGCTCCTGGCCCAGCAGTACAGCGTCATCGAGCGCTCGGAGGCCATCCACCGCGCGCTCACCCTCTCGGCGCTCGAGGCCGGCGGCCTGCAGCCCCTCGCCGACGTCCTCAGCGGGCTCATCGGGCGCTCGGTGGTCTTCGAGGACCTCGAGGGCAACCTCCTGGCCTACGCGCTCACCGGCGGGGAGGACGAGCTGCGCCTGCGCTCCATCGCCTCCGGCGGCACCACCCCCGAGCTCAGCCGTTACCTGCAGGAGATCGGCTTCGAGCGCCGGCTGCGGGAGAGCTTAGGGCCGCTGCGGCTGCCCGCGCGGCCCGAGATCGGGATGGTGGGGCGGGTGGTCTGCCCCATCCGGCTGGGGGGCGAGCTGGTGGGCAGCGTGTGGCTGATCGAGGGGGAGGAGCCCCTCTCCGAGCTCGACATGCGCGCCGCCGAGCACGCCGCGACGGTGGCGGGGCTGCACCTGATGCACCAGCGCGACATCGCCCAGCGCGAGGCCCGGCTGGGCTACGCCTTCCTCGACGCGCTGCTGGAGGGC
Organism: Calidithermus terrae; assembly: GCF_003574345.1. Classification (NCBI taxonomy): domain Bacteria; kingdom Thermotogati; phylum Deinococcota; class Deinococci; order Thermales; family Thermaceae; genus Calidithermus; species Calidithermus terrae. The sequence continues at coordinate 14,992 of NZ_QXDL01000020.1, read as the reverse complement.
CGCTTCGAGCCCACCCCGCACAACCTCGAGCGCGCCCGCCTGCAGGGCTTCCACCCCGAGGGCCGCTACTACCTGGCTTTGCTGGTGCTCGAGGAGCCGGTGCCGCTGAGCCCGGAGGGCTTCAACCGCCGCGAGCGCCTGGCCGAGGGCCTGCGCAAGCTGCTGCGCGAGCAGGGGCTGGCCCCCTTGATCTCGGTCTTCCTCAACCAGGTCCTCTTCCTGCTGCCCGAGGGCTTCGACGCGGCGCGGGTGTGGGAGCGGCTGCCGCAGAAGGGCCTGAGCCTGGGGCTCTCCCGCGCCCGCGCGGGCTGGGCGGGGGTGGCCGAGAGCTACCGCGAGTCGCAGGCCCTGCTGCCGCACCTGCGCCCGGGGCGGGTGAGCACCTACGCCCAGCTCCTGCTGCCGCGGGTGCTGGCCGGGGATGCCCAGGCCCAGCAGGACCTGCTGCGCGAGCTGTTCGGGCCGCTGGAGGCCGAGCGCGGGCGCGAGGCGCTGCTGGAGACGCTGAAGGCGCTGGCCCGGCACGGCTTCCAGCTCAAGCGCACCGCCCACGCGCTCGGCGTCCACGAGAACACCCTGAGGTACCGCCTCGAGCGCCTCCGGCAGCTCACCGGCCTCGACCTGCACGACCCCCAGGCCCAGTTCCGCCTCCAGCTCGGGCTGCAGCTGTTGGAGATGAACCCCAATAAATGAGGGCACAATTCGTGGCCCGACCCCATAGCCGGGGGCGCGGGGGCCCCAATAGGCTGGTGAGCCAAAGGAGGAACCCATGCCCACGACAGAGTCCCGCAACCAGGCGTTGCTGGAGTTGCGGCACAAGGTGGTCCCGCGCGGCGTCTCCCAGGTGCACCCGGTGGTGGCGGCCAAGGCCCAGGGGGCTAGGATCTGGGACGTAGACGGCCGCGAGTACCTCGACTGGATCGGGGGGATCGGGGTGCTCAACGTCGGGCACAACCACCCGCGCGTGGTGGCGGCGGTGCAGGCGCAGCTCGAGCGCTTCGCCCACACCTGCTTCCAGGTCACGGCCTACGAGCCCTACATCAAGCTCGCCGAGAAGCTGTGCGACAGCGCGCCTGGCGACGCCGACAAGAAGGCCTTCTTCGTCACCACCGGGGCCGAGGCCACCGAGAACGCGGTCAAGGTGGCGCGCGCCTACACCGGGCGGCCCGGGGTGATCGCCTTCAAGAACGCCTTCCACGGCCGCACCCTGCTGGGCATGAGCCTCACCGGCAAGGCCACGCCCTACCGGCAGAACTTCGGGCCCTTCGCCCCCGAGGTCTACCACGCCCCCTACCCCTACGAGTACCACGGCCTCGACACCCGCCGGGCCATGGACGCCCTGCACGAGCTCTTCGACACGGCCATCGCCCCCGACCGCGTCGCCGCCGTGATCATCGAGCCGCAGCTCGGCGAGGGCGGCTTCGTGCCCGCCCCCACCCCCTTCCTCAAGGCCCTGCGCAGCCTCACCGCCAAGCACGGCATCGTGCTCATCGACGACGAGATCCAGACCGGCGTCGGGCGCACCGGCAGGTTCTGGGCCATCGAGCACGCCGGCGTCGAGCCCGACCTCATCTGCTTCGCCAAGAGCATCGGCGGGGGGCTGCCCATCGCCGGGGTGCTGGGCAGGGCCGAGATCATGGACGCGCCCCTGCCCGGCGGGCTGGGCGGCACCTTCGCCGGCAACCCCTTAGCCTGCGCGGCGGGGCTGGCGGTGCTCGAGGTCTTCGAGGAGGAGAAGCTCCTGGAGAAGGGCCGGCGGCTGGGCGAGATCCTGCACGAGGGCTTCCGCAGGGTCCAAGAGCGCTTCCCCCAGGTCGGGGACGTGCGCGGCCTGGGGCCGATGGTCGCGATGGAGCTCGTGCGCGACCGCGAGAGCAAGGCCCCCGACCCCGCCCTCACCACCCGGGTCTTCGACGCGGCCCGCGAGCGCGGCCTGCTGCTGATGAAGGCCGGCATGCACTACAACGTCATCCGCTGCCTGGTGCCGCTGGTGGCGAGCGAGGACGAGGTGCGCAAGGGCCTGGAGATCCTGGAGCACAGCTTCGAGGCCGCCACCGCCTGACGTCCCACGGCGCATTCCCCCGTTGGTCCTGATTTCGCGGAGGTAGAGTCATGAGCCGCAGCCCCCTGATGGGACAACTCCGACGCGCGTTCCGCCTGGCCCGGCTGGCCGAGGTCAAAGGCCTCGAGACCGCCGAGGCCGTGGGGTGGGACCGGCAACTCCAGGCCGCCGAGCGGCGGCGGGCCCTCGAGCGCGAGGACGCCCGGCTCTCGCGCCGCGCGGTGCTCCAGGCGGGCCTGGGCGCCGCCGGGGCGGCGCTCGCGGGGTGCAGCGCCCCGCCCAACCCCGCCCTCTCCACCAGCAGCCTCAGCAGGCCCGTCGCCATCGTGGGCGCGGGCATCGCCGGGCTGACGGTGGCCTACCGGCTGTGGCAGAACGGCGTGCCCTTCCGGCTCTACGAGGCCAACACCCGCGTGGGCGGGCGCATGCACACCCTGCGCGGCCGCTTCTCGCGCCCGGTCGAGATCGGCGGCGAGCTCATCGACTCCTGGCACTTCTACGTCCGGCGGCTGGCCTCCGAGCTCAAGCTCGAGCTGCGCGACCTCTTCGCCGCCGACAAGGGCCTGGAGCCCGAGGTCTACCACTTCGGCGGGCGCTTCGTAACGGCCGAGGAGGTCGTCGAGGGCTTCCGCCCCATCGCCCGCCAGATCGACACCGACCTCATCGACACCGGGCTGGGCCGCTACACCTACGTCAGCTACAAGGACCCCGGCAAGAACGGCCGCTTCCTCGACAGCCTCTCCATCCGCGACTACCTGGTGCGGGCGGGGGCCAGCCTGCTCATGCAGGAGCTGCTCGAGGTGGCCTACACCATCGAGTACGGCCTCGAGGCCGGCGAGCAGTCGTGCCTGAACCTGCTCTACCTCATCGGCGGGCAGGGCCAGTTCCGCGTCTTCGGCGCCTCCGACGAGCGCTACACCGTCGAGGGGGGCAACGACCTGCTGCCCCGGCGGCTGGCGCAGATCGTGGGCGACGCCATCCAGCTCGACTCGGCGCTCGAGGCCGTCTCCCAGCGCTCCGACGGGCAGTACGTGCTCGCCTTCCGCCAGGGCGGCCGGAGCGTGCAGGTGGTGGCCCCTAGGGTGGTGCTGGCCCTGCCCTTCACCCTGCTGCGCGAGGTGGCCATCGGCGTGCCGCTGCCCGCGGTCAAGCTCCGGGCCATCCGCGAGATCGGCTACGGCACCAACTCCAAGCTCATCGCCGAGTTCAAGGAGCGCGTCTGGCGCACCCGCTACGGCGCCAGCGGCCAGCTCTTCACCGACTACCCCTTCCAGAACCAGTGGGAGCCCAAGCGCACCCCCGAGGGCGTGGGCGGCCCCTTCTCCAACTACACCGGCGGGAAGCAGGGGCTGGCGGTGGGCAAGGGCACGGCCGAGGCGCAGGTCGCCGCCTGGCTGGGCGACCTCGAGAAGATCTGGCCCGGCGTCAAGGCCGCCCAGGACCCCCGCGTGGCCCCGGTGCGGGCCTTCTGGCCCGCCGACCCCTGGGTCAAGGGCTCCTACTCGGCCTACCGGGTGGGGCAGTGGACCGCCTTCTCCGGCGCCGAGGCCGAGGCGGTGGGGGGCCTGCACTTCTGCGGCGAGCACACCTCCGTTGACGCCCAGGGCTACATGGAGGGCGGCTGCGCGAGCGGGGAGCGGGTGGCCGCGGAGATCCTGGCCGTACTGAAAAAGGGCGATAGCGCCCTGGTGAGCACCTAGAGGAACCACGATGGCAGTGACCCGACCCTCAGTCAACCCGCAGGCTCGAGCCGCCACCGGCACCCTCGCCGTCGAGGACGTCGTCAAGCGCTTCGGCGAGGTGACGGCGCTGGGCGGGGTGAGCCTGGAGATCAAGGCCGGGGAGTTCTTCACGCTGCTCGGGCCTTCGGGCTGCGGCAAGACCACCCTGCTGCGCATCATCGCCGGCTTCGAGCTGCCCAGCGCCGGCCGCGTGCGGCTGGGCGGCGCGGACATCACGGGCGTGCCCGCCAACCAGCGCCCGGTCAACACCGTCTTCCAGAGCTACGCCCTCTTCCCCCACCTCAGCGTCTTCGAGAACGTGGCCTTCGGGCTCAGAAGCCGCCGCGTGCCGCAGGCCGAGGTGCACAAGCGGGTGGAGATGGTCATGGGGATGCTGCAGATCGAGCGCTTCATGGCCCGCTACCCCCACCAGCTCTCCGGCGGCCAGAAGCAGCGCGTGGCGATGGCCCGCGCCCTGGTCAACGAGCCGCAGGTGCTGCTTCTGGACGAGCCCATGAGCGCCCTCGACGCCAAGCTGCGGGCCGAGGTGCAGGTGGGCCTGCGCCGCCTGCAGCGCAGCCTGGGCACCACCTTCATCCTCGTCACCCACGACCAGGACGAGGCCATGACCGTCTCCGACCGCATCGCGGTGATGCGCGAGGGCCAGGTGATCCAGGTGGGCACCCCCGAGGAGGTCTACGCCCGCCCCCGCACCTGCTTCGTGGCCGAGTTTTTGGGCGCGGCCAACCTGATCCCCGCCCGGCGCGGGGGCGGCGGGGCGGAGACCCCGCTGGGGCCCCTCGAGCTCCCCGCCCCGCCCCGCTGGGAGCAGGGCAACCTCGCCATCCGCCCCGAGCGGGTCGAGCTCGTGCCCGAGCCCCGGGGCCACAACTGCCTGCGGGCGCGGGTGCGCGAGGTGGTCTACCGCGGCAGCCACCAGGAAGCCTGGCTCGAGCCCGGCGGCCTGCGCGTGCGCGCCGCGGCCCACCCCGCGCTGCGGCCGGGCCAGGAGGTCGCGGTGCACCTGCCGAAGGAAGCGCTGGTGGTGCTGGATGATTAGCCTTTGGCGTGGAACGCGAGACGCAAAACGCAAGACGCAAAACGCCAGCGTCGTACGTCCTACGTCATACGCCAGTGGCCCTCAGCCCTCAGCCCTCAGCCGTCAGCGAAAGGCGGGGATCGGGTTCAGGGAGACAGGGGACGGGGGGCAAGACGCCGGTATGTGCAGTTTTCAGCGTTGGGCGTTCGGCGTTCGGCGTACGACGCAGGACGTTCTGGCGTTCGGCACCTTCGGAGGCCGCCCGTGAACCGCGTGCTGGTCTGGTACGGCGAGCTCACCACGGCGGGGGCGCTCTCGAGGCGCGGCCTGCTGTTCCTGCTGCCCGCGGCGCTTTGGCTGATGGCCTTCTTGGTGTTGCCCAGCCTGGCGCTCGTGGCGGTGGCCTTCGCCGAGCGGGGAACGTACGGCGAGGTCGTCTGGACCTTCAGCCTCGAGAACCTCAGGCGCCTGCTGGGCTACGGGCTCTTCGGCTGGAGCCCCGACAACCTGCTGATCCTGGGGCGCTCGGTGTGGGTGGCCTTCGTGACCTCGCTCGTCGCGGCGCTGCTGGCCTACCCCCTGGCCTTCTTCATCGCCAGCCGGCCCCCGCGCACCCGCTACCTCTGGCTCACGCTGGTCATCATCCCCTTCTGGACCAACCTGGTCATCCGCACCTACGCCTGGCAACTGCTGCTCTCCCCCGACCTGCCCTTCGCCCGCGTGGCGGCGGCGCTGGGGCTCGCGGAGCCGGGCGCGGCGCTCTACCCCGGCTCCTTCGCGGTCTACGTCGGCATGGTCTCGGCCTTCTTGCCCTTCATGGTGCTGCCGCTGTACTCCTCGGTCGAGCGCATCGACTCCAGCCTCATCGAAGCCGCGAGGGACCTCTACGCCAGCCGCGCGCGGGTCTTCTTCCAGGCCATCCTGCCCCAGACCCTGCCGGGCCTCACGGTGGGCGTGATCCTCACCTTCATCCCGGCCATGGGCATGTTCGTCATCCCCGACCTGCTGGGCGGGGCCAAGTACCTGCTGGTGGGCAACCTCATCCAGCAGCAGTTCGGCGCCAGCCGCGACTGGCCCTTCGCCGCCGCCATCAGCCTGGGCCTGATGGCCCTCACGCTGGTGGCCCTGCGGGTCTACCGGCGCAGCGGAAAGGACGTGGACCTGGTATGACGCTGAACGCTGAACGCAAAACGCTAAACGCGGGTTATGCGTCGTACGTCGTACGTCCTACGCCAGACGCAAAACGCCTCGGCCTTCGACCCTTGACCCTGGACCCGCGACAGACCGTGGGCCACACGCCACTAGCCCTCGTTAGCTATCGGCTATCGGCTATCGGCTATCGACGTATTCCGGCGTTCGGCACGGCCGGAGGCTGCTTATGAGCCGCCTCCACCCCGCCGTGGGCGTCACCGCCGTCCTGACGCTGGCCTTCTTGTACCTGCCCATGCTGGCGGTGGCGGTGTTCTCGGTCAACGAGACCCGCTACGGGATGTCGTGGGGGGGCTTCACCTGGAAGTGGTACCAGAGCCTCTTCAACCCGGCGCTCTCGCCCGACCCCAAGCTCACCGAGACCATCCAGGCGGCCTTCGTGACGACGATGGCGCTGGCGGTGGCGTCCACGCTGGTCGCGACGGTGCTGGGGACGCTGCTGGCGATCGCCCTCGAGCGCTACCCCTGGACCCGGCGGGCGCGGGCCCTCCTCGACAACCTGCTCTACCTGCCGGTGGTCACGCCCGACATCATCCTGGCGGCGGCCTTGGTGGTGGCCTTCAGCGTGCTGCGGCAGGTCTCGAGCCTCTTCGAGCTGGGGCTGCCGGCCATGGTCATCGGGCACGTGACCTTCCAGATCGCCTTCGTGGCGCTGGTGGTGCAGAGCCGCCTCAAGAGCTTAGGCGCAGACCTCGACGAGGCCGCCCGCGACCTCTACGCCTCCTACGGCTACTTCGTGCGGCGGGTGCTGCTGCCTCTGCTGGCGCCGGGGATCGTGGCCGGGGCCATGCTGGCCTTCACCCTCTCGCTCGACGACTTCGTCATCAGCTTCTTCACCGCCGGCCCCGACTCCCAGACCCTGCCGCTCATCATCTACGGCTCGGTGCGGCGCGGGGTCACCCCGCAGATCCACGCCCTCTCCACCCTGATCTTCCTGGCTACGGTCATTCTGGTGTTGCTCAGCGAACGGCTCACCCGGAGGAGCGCATGAAAAAGTTGCTGGCCCTGTTGGCGTTCGTTTCACTGGCGTTGGCCCAGAACAAGGAGATGCGGCTGTTCATCTGGTCGGAGTACATGGACCCGGCCATCATCGCCGCCTTCGAGAAGCAGTACGGGCTCAAGGTCCGCATCGAGCTCTACGAGTCCAACGAGGACATGCTCGCCAAGCTGCAGGCGGGCGGGGTGAGCCAGTACGACGTGATCGTGCCCGGCGACTACATCATCCCCACCCTCGTCGCGCTCAAGCTGGTCCAGCCCCTCGATAAGGGCAAGATCCCCAACCTCAAGAACCTCGACCCCAAGTTCGCCAACCCGCCCTTCGACCCGGGCAACAAGTACTCGGCGGCCTACCAGTGGGGCATGTCGGGGATCATGTACCGCAAGGACAAGGTCAAGACGCCCCCGGATAGCTGGGCGGTGATCTTCGACCCCAAACAAAGCGGCAACTACGTGCTCATGGACTCCATCCGCGAGATGATGGGCGGGGCGCTGCGCTACTTGGGCTACAGCATCAACACCCGCGACCCCAAGCAGGTGCAGGCGGCGGGGAAACTGCTGCTCGAGGCCAAGAAGTCCAAGCGCGCGGTGGGCTTCGAGGGCGGGGTGGGCGCGAAGAACCGCCTGGTGGCCGGGAGCGCGACCTACGCGGTGGTCTACAACGGCGACGCCATCAAGGCCGCCTCCGAGAACCCCAACGTGGCCTTCGTGGTGCCCAAGGAGGGCGCCGCACTGTTCCTGGACAACATGGCGATCCCCGCCAAGGCCCCCAACCCCGACGCCGCCCACAAGTTCATCAACTTCATCCTCGAGCCCAAGATCGGGGCGCAGCTTTCGAACTACAACCGCTACGCCACCCCCAACAAGGCCGCGCTGCCGTTCATCAACAAGGAAGACCTCAAGAACCCGGCCATCTACCCCACCCAGAGCGTGAAGGCCAAGCTCGAGTTCGTCCTCGACCTCGGCAAGGACGCGCGGCTTTACGACGAGGTCTGGACGCAGGTGAAGTCGCGCTAGGGGGGTGTATGGACATCCAGAAGGCCAGCATCCCGCCGCCTGGGAGGGTCGATGGTCGATAGCCGATGACCGATAGCTGATAGCTAAGACAAAACACCTGTCGCGGGCTGCCCGAAGCCTCCGCGACGCACGATCTCTACCGAGGAACCCATGGCGTACATCCAGCTCAAGACCCCCATCCCTGGCCCCAAGAGCCAGGAGCTCAACTCCAGGCGCGCCGCGTCGGTGACGAGCGCCCTCGCGCAGGCCAACCCCGTCGCGGTGAAGCGGGCCCGCGGCTCGCTGATCGAGGACGCCGACGGCAACACCCTCATCGACCTGGCGGGCGGCATCGGCATGATGGCGGTGGGCCACGCCCCGCCCGCGGTGGTCGAGGCCATCAAGGCGCAGGTGGAGGAGTTCGTCCACGCCTGCTCCATCGTGACCAACTACGAGGCTTACGTGGCGGTGTGCGAAGCCCTGAACCGCCTCACCCCCGGCGACTTCCCCAAGAAGACCCTGCTCAGTAACGGCGGGGCCGAGGCGGTGGAGAACGCGGTCAAGTTCGCGCGGCGCTACACCGGGCGCCCCGGGATCCTCGTGTTCGAGGGGGCCTACCACGGGCGCAGCAACCTCACCATGGCGATGACCAGCAAGTGGGGATTGTTCAAGAAGGGCTTCGGCCCCTTCGCCCCCGAGGTCTACCGGCTGCCCATGCCCAACCTCTACCGCACGCCCAAGGGCATGACCCCCGAAGAGTACGTGGAGTGGTGCTGCTGGAACCTCGAGAACGCCCTCACCGCCCACATCGACCCCTCCGCCCTCGCGGCGATCGTGATCGAGCCGGTGATCGGGGAGGGCGGCTTCATCCCGGTGCCCCACCCCTTCCTGCGCAAGATCCGCGAGGTCTGCGACGCCACCGGCGCGGTGATGATCGCCGACGAGATCCAGTCGGGCTCGGGCCGCACCGGCAAGCTGTGGGCCGTCGAGCACTCCGGCGTCGTCCCCGACCTGGTGATCTCGGCCAAGAGCCTGGGCGCGGGCATGCCCATCAGCGCGGTCACGGGCCGCGCCGAGATCATGGACTCGCCCCACGTGGGCGGGGTGGGCAGCACCTACGGCGGCAACCCCCTGGCCTGCGTGGCCGCGCTGGCCGCGCTCGAGCACCTCTCCAAGCCCGAGACCCTGGCCCACGCCGCCCGCGTCGAGCAGACCGTGCGCCGCACCTTCGAGCCCGTGAAGGCCGAGCTCCCGGTGCTCGGCGACGTGCGCGGCATCGGCGCGATGATGGCGCTGGAGTTCGTGCGCGACCCCCTGAGCAAGGAGCCGTGGTCCGACTTCGCCATGAGCGCCATCAAGGAGGCCAGCCAGCGCGGCGTGGTGCTGATCCGGGCCGGGCTCTACACCAACTGCATCCGCTTCCTGCCGGCGCTCGAGATCCCCCAGGACATGCTGGAAGAAGCCTTGGGCGTGGTGAAGGAGGCCATCCACGCCACGCACCGGGCGATGGCGGCGACGGCGTGAGGGAGTCGATGGTCGATAGCCAATGGTCGATGGTCGGTAGCCAAACACTGCCGCACGCAAGAAGCCGGTGGGTCGTGGTTTCTGGCGTTTAGCGTTTTGCGTTTAGCGTCTGGCGTATTGCGTACGACGTACGACGTATGACGTACGACGCAAAGCGTACGACACCCACCAAAGGAGGATCCCCATGAAGCACCTTCTGGCCCTTATCACCGTGCTCGGGCTCGCGCTGGCCCAGACCAAGGAGCTGCGCGTGTACACCTGGACCGAGTACATCGACCCCACCCTCGTCAGCGACTTCGAGAAGCAGACCGGGGTCAAGGTCAACATCAGCTACTACGAGTCCAACGAGGAGATGGTCGCCAAGCTGCAAGCGGGCGGGTTGGGGCAGTACGACCTGGTGGTGCCCAGCGACTTCATCATCCCAAGCATGGTCCAGCTCAAGCTGTTGCAGCCTTTGGACAAGGGCAAGATCCCCAACCTCAAGAACCTCGACCCCAAGTTCGCCAACCCGCCCTTCGACCCCGGCAACCGGTACACCGTGGGCTACTTGTGGGGCACCGTGGGCCTGATGTACCGCACCGACGTGTTCAAAACCCCGCCCACCTCCTGGGGCGTGATCTTCGACCCCGCCCAGCAGAAGGGGCGCTTCGCCCTGATGGACTCGCAGCGCGAGATGCTGGGCATCGCCCTGCGCTACGTGGGGCAGTCGGTCAACTCCGCCGACCCCGCGGCCATGAAGAAGGCCATTGACGTGCTCTTGCGGGCCAAGAAGTCGAAGAACAGCCTGGGCTTCCAGGGCGGGGTCTCGGCCACCAAGGCGCTCTTGGCGGGGCAGGCGGTGGCGGCGGTGGTCTACAACCAGGACGCCCTGCGCACGGCGGCGGGCAACCCCAAGTACGGCTTCACCATCCCCAAGGAGGGCAGCACGCTGTTCATCGACAGCATGGCGATCCCGGCCCGCGCCCCTAACCCCGACGCCGCCCACAAGTTCATCAACTTCATCCTCGAGCCCAAGATCGGCGCGCGGCTGGCCGAATATCAACAATCCGCCACGCCCAACGCCCAGGCCAAGAGGCTCCTCAAGCAGAGCACCCTCAAAAACCCCGCCATCTGGCCCAGCGAGGCGCAGCTCAAGGTGCTGGAGTACATCCTCGACGCCGGGAAGAACTCCCGCCTCTTCGACGAGGCCTGGACCCAGGTGAAGTCGCGCTGAACCCCCGATGACCCCCCCCAGCCCCATCCTCACCAGCCCCGACGGCCGCTTCGCCGTGGTGCAAAGCGAGCCCTGGATGGCCCCCCACCTCGAGGCCATCCAGGCCGCCTCCTTCCCCGACCTCGCCCCCCACGAGCGCATGCTGGCCGAGCACTACCGCTCGCAGATCGCGATCTTCCCCGAGGGGCAGCACGCGGTGCTCGAGGTGGCGACGGGCCGGGTGGTCGCCTGCTCCACCGACCTGCGCGCTAAGGTGGACTTCGCCCACTTCGCGCACAAGTACCTCGAGGCCGTGGGCGGCAACTACCTCACCACCCACGACCCCATGGGCGACTGGCTCTACGGCGCCGACATCGGCGTTCACCCCGAATTCCGGGGCCACGGCCTCTCCACGCTGCTCTACACCGCCCGCCACCGGCTCATCCGCCGCCTGGGGCTCAAAGGCCACGTGGCCGGGGCCATGCCCAAGGGCTACGGGGCCCACCGCGAGCAGATGCCCGTCGAGCAGTACGTGCAGCGCGTGGTGCGGGGCGAGCTCTCCGACCCCGTGCTGTCGGTGCAGCTCAGGCGGGGCTACGCGGTGTGGGGGATCATCCCGGACTACCTCGAGGACGCCAGTTGCGCGAATTACGGGGTGTTCATCGTGTGGCGGAACCCGGAGGTGGATTCGTGACGCCGGGCGAGGGTCGTACGTCGTACGTCCTACGTCGTACGTCCTACGTCGTACGCAAGACGCAAGACGCAAAACGCAAGACGCCTTCGCCTTGGCTATCGGCTATCAGCTATGGGCTATCGACCATCGACTATCGACGCATCCCGGGAGGCCACCCATGAAAGCTGACACCCTGATCTATGGGGGCACCATCCTCAACCCCGGCCCCGCGCCCGGCGGGCTCGAGGCGCTCGAGGCCGTCGCCTTGCGCGAGGGGCGCGTTTTGGCGGCCGGGCGGATGAGCGAGCTCGAGCCCCTTCTCTCCCCGGCCACGCGGCGCGTGGACCTCGAGGGCCAGACGCTGCTGCCCGGCTTCAACGACGCGCACGTGCACGTGTGGAAGGTGGGGCAACTGCGCACCACGCTGCTCGACCTGCGGGGGGCGGAGAGCCTGGACGCCTTTTACGCGGCGGTGAGGGAGCGTGCCCAAGCCCTGCAACCCGGCGAGTGGCTGTGGGGGCGCGGCTGGAACGAGGCGCGCATGGGCGGCTGGCCCGACCGCTCGGCCCTCGACGCCATCGCCCCGCGCAACCCGGTGCTGCTGACGCGCACCTGCGCCCACATCCACGCCGTGAACACCCCGGCCCTGCAGGCGGCGGGGGTCACGCCCGAGACCCGCGTGCCGGGCGGGGAGATCGACTTCGGGCGCGGCATCCTCTACGAGACGGCCTACGGGCTGGTGTTCAACGCCATGCCCGCGCCCACCCAGGCCGACTACGAGCGCTGGGTGCTGGCGGGGCTGGAGCACCTGAAGTCGCTGGGCATCACCAGCGCCACCGACCCCGCCGTGGACCCGCTGCTCTACGCGGCCTACCGCGCCCTGGACGCCGCCGGCAAGCTGCCCGTGCGGGTCAACCTGCTCTACATCCGCCGCCCGGACGGGGGCAGCGAGACCTTCCCCCTGCCCGAGAAGCACCGCTCCGGCTTCCTGCGCTGCGACTCGGTGAAGTTCTTCGCCGACGGGGGGCTCTCGGGGGCCACCGCCGCCATCAGCCAGCCCTACAAGGCCCTCGAGCCCCCCAGCTACGGCATCCTGCGCTTCGAGACGGAAGAACTCTACGCGCTGGCCCTCGAGGCCCACCGCCAGGGCTTCCGCATCGGCACCCACGCCATCGGGGACCGGGCGCTGGATCAGGTTCTAGACGTGTACGAGCGGCTGTATCGGGATTCGCCAGCGAAGGGCCATGAGGCCCCCGGCGGTGCCGGTACTCAAGTGAAGGGCCGTCAGGCCCCCGGCGGTGCCGGTACTCAAGTGAAGGGCCGTCAGGCCCCCGGCGGTGGCGGTACTCAAGGCCCCCGCCACCGGATCGAGCACTTCGGGCTGGCGGGGGAGGAACACCTCGAGCTCGCCCGGCGGCTCGGCGTGATCGCCGTGCCCCAGCCGGTGTTCATCCACGAGCTGCGCGGCAACTTCCTCAAGTACCTCCCCGAGTCCATGATCTGCCGCTGCTACAACCTGCGGGCCATGTTCGCCGCCGGCCTCACCGTGGCTTTTTCCTCCGACGGGCCGGTGGTGAGCCGGGTTTCCCCCCTCGTCGGCCTGCAGGCCGCCGTGGCCGAGCCGATGTGCGAAGGCAACGGCGTGAGCCTGGAGACCGCGCTGTGGGCCTACACCGTGGGCGGCGCCCTCGCCCAGGGCGACGAGGGCAACCGGGGCCGCCTCGAGCCCGGCCACTGGGCCGACTTCGTGCTCCTCGACCGCGACCCCCGCACGGTCGAACCCGGGGCGCTGGGCAGCCTCGAGGTGCGCTCCACCTGGACCGGCCAGGACTTCAGCCCTGGGGTTTGGCGTTAGGCACTGTGAATACGCAAGACGCATGCCCTACGTCGTACGTCGTACGCAAGACGCAATATGCCTTGGCCCTCGACCCTAGACCCTCGACGTTCCCCTGAAAGGACTCTCCATGACCAAGGAACTCCCCAACCAGGCCTACTTCGCAGACGGCTGGCAGACCACCGGCAAGACCTTCAGCGTCGCCCACCCCGGCGACGGGCGCGCGGTGGGCGAGGTGGCCGACTGCGGCCCCGCCGAGGCCCGGCGGGCCATCGAGGCCGCGCTCGAGGCCTTCGAGGGCTGGAGGCGCACCAACCCCTACGCCCGCGCCGAGATCCTCGAGCGCTGGAACGACCTGCTCTTAGCCCACGAGGCCGAGCTGGGCCGCCTGATGAGCCTCGAGATGGGCAAGCCCATCACCGAGTCGCGCGGGGAGGTGAAGTACTCGGCGAGCTTCGTCAAGTGGTACGCCCAGGAGGCCGTGCGGCTGCACGGCGAGCGGGTGCTCTCGCGCTTCGACCACAAGCGGGGCCTCGTGTCCTACGAGCCGGTGGGCGTGGTCTACGCCGTGACCCCCTGGAACTTCCCCACCGGCATGATCACCCGCAAGGCCGCCCCCGCGCTGGCGGCGGGCTGCGTCATCGTCATCAAGCCCGCCGAGCAGAGCCCCATGAGCGCCCTGTACCTGGCACGGCTGTGGGAGGAGGCCGGCGGCCCCAAGGGCACGCTGCAGGTGCTGCCCACCTCCGACCCCGTGGCCTTCAGCCGGCCCTTCTTCGACGACGAGCGCGTCCGCAAGGTCACCTTCACCGGCTCCACCGAAGTGGGGCGCGTCCTCTACGCCCAGGCGGCCAAAACCCTCAAGCGGGTCTCCCTCGAGCTCGGCGGCCACGCCCCCTTCTTAGTCTTCGAGGACGCCGACCTCGACAAAGCCGCCCGCGACGTGGTGCTCTCCAAGTTCCGCAACGCCGGCCAGACCTGCATCTGCACCAACCGGGTCTTCGTGCAGGAAAGCGTCCTGGAGCCCTTCACCGAAGCCTTCGCCGCCGCCACCGCCGCCCTGCGCCTGGGCGACCCCCTGCTCCCCGAGACCCAAGTAGGGCCGGTGGTGGACGCCCAGGGCCTCGCCAAGGTGCGCGAACACGTCGAGGACGCGCTCGCCAAGGGCGCGAAGGCCGTGGTGGGCGGCAAGGTGCGCGGAGGCCTCTACTTCGAGCCCACCGTCCTCAGCGGCGTGCGCCCCGGCATGAAGATCATGACCGAGGAGACCTTCGGCCCCGTAGCCCCCGTCATCCCCTTCACCGCCGAGGAGGAAGCCCTCCGCCTCGCCAACGACACCCCCTACGGCCTCGCCGCCTACGCCTGGACCAACAACCTCGCCCGCGCCTGGCGCGTCGCCGAGGGCCTGCACTACGGCATCGTCGGCATCAACGACCCCATCCCCACCGCCATGGCCCCCCAAGCCCCCTTCGGCGGCATGAAAAACTCCGGCGTGGGCCGCGAGGGGGGCTGGTGGGGGCTGGAGGAGTACCTCGAGGCGAAGTTCATCTCGATGGGGTTGCAGTAAGGTCGATGGTCGATAGCCCATAGCCGAACGCCTCGTTGGGACCAATCATCCGCTGGGGTTGTGCCCGGCCTGTAAGCCGACTACAGCCCCACTTCCCAGGGGACAGGCGCTCGGTAGTCGCTGCCCCGCCCCGGCCGTGTTCTTGCGGCTCGCGAGGGAGGGGGTGGGCGGGGTGGCGC
>NZ_QXDL01000002.1:0-67259 GCF_003574345.1 Calidithermus terrae | reverse complement strand
CTCCCGCGCGGGCCGCACACCCCGGCCGGGGCACGGCAGCAACCACCGAGCGCCTGTCCCCTGGGACGTGGGGCTGTAGTTAGCTGTCGGGTCGGTCACAGCCCCAGGGGATGATTTATCCCAACAGGGCGTATCGCGTACGACGTAGGACGTACGACCGGCGTCTCGCGTTTTGCGTTTGGCTATCGGCTATGGGCTATGGGCTATCAGCTATCGACTATCGACCATTATCACCCCCTCGCTACGGCTCCAACACCAACGTCTGGGCCACCGGGTAATCCCGCGTTTTCATCGGCAGGTAGCGGTTCTCCTTCCACAGCGGCAGCAGGTCGCTGTAGTGGGGGCTGAAGAGGTGGGCGCTCTGGCCGGTGGGGAGCATGAAGAGGGAGTTTTCCGGGTCGGCCAGGTCTACGATCTGGCGGTAGGTGGCGCCGCCGTTGGTGCGGAGGGTTTGGGGGTCGTAGGAGGCGCGCTCGAGGGTGTAGTTGTCCCCGCCTTGGGGGAGGGTGCGGTCGGAGATGAAGCGCAGGGGGGTGTGGGTGAGGATGGAGTGGGTGAAGCGGGCGGCGTGGGCGTGGCCCCAGCGCGGGACCTGGCGGCCCAGGCGCAGCAGGGTCCGTTCGAAGGCCTGGGCGGCGTAGGCCAGGCAGTCGCGTTCGGGGCAGTTGGGGTCGCCGTGCTCGAGCGCGCGCAGCAGGTAGCGGGGCTGGTCCCAGAACTCCAGCCCGATCTCGCGGCTGGGCAGGCGCGAGAGCTCGCTGTACCAGGCGTTGAACACGGTGGGCTCCTGCGACTCGGGCCGCATGTCGCCGTCCCAGGCCAGCAGGCGCTGCCGCCAGGCTTTGGCTTCGGGGCTCGACAGCGGCAGGCGGGCGAGGAAGGGGCGGAATTGCTCCACCAGCAGCGAGCGCGTGTCGAGCTGCATGGCCCGCATGTCTTCCAGGCCGAACTTCTGGGGCCGGGAGAGCAACTGCCGGATGCGCTCGACGCGGTAGGGCTGCTCCCAGTCCACGGTGAGCAGGTGGGGGTAGCCGGGCTCGAGCACCTTGTTGTTGGCGGTCGCGACGAAGCCCTGGGCGGGGTTGTAGTGCTGGGGCCACTCGGCCGGGGCCACCCAGCCGCGCCAGTCGTACTCGCCCGTGCCCGCCACCGGCAGCGCGCCCACGTGCCCGGGCTGGCGCAGGGGGAAGCGGCCCGCCGAGAGCTGCCCGATGTTGCCCGCGCGGTCGGCGTAGACGAAGTTTTGGGTGGGCACGGCGTAGCCGGCGAGGGCCTCCTTGAACTGCTGCCAGTCGCGCACCCGGCCCAGCTCGACCACGGCCTCGAGGGTGCGGTCGCCGGGCTCGAGGCCCACCCAGCGCAGGGCCACCGGGGTCTTGCCCGCCTCGCCCACCAGGTCGTTGAGCACGGGGCCGTAGACGCTCTCGCGCACCACGAGCTCCACGTCCTTGCCCCCGCGCACCCGGATGACCTCCTTGCGCTCGGCGAAGGGCACCACCCGGCCGCCGTGCCAGTAGCCCTTGCCGACGGGGCGCAGCACGTAGAGGTCCTGCACGTCGGCGCCCATGGCGGTGACGCCCCAGGCCACGTGGGGGTTGCGCCCGATCACCACCCCCGGCAGACCGGCCACGCTGGCCCCGATGACGTCGTAGCCGGGGGCCTCGAGGTGGACCAAGTACCACGGGGAGGGGACGCTCAGCCCCAGGTGGGGGTCGTTGGCGAGCAGGGGGGCGCCCGTGCGGGTGCGGCTCCCGGCCACCGCCCAGTTGTTGGAGGCGGTGCGCAGGTCGCGCTCGGCGGGCAGCAGGCCCCCCGGCAGGCCGCGCACGTAGCCCAGCAGGGCCTGCTCCCGCAGCTCGAGCCGCCCCAGCCGCTGCACCTGCGCCGCGTCGGCGGAGCGCTCGATGGCGACCTCGTCGCCGGGGTAGGGCGGCAGCAGCTCGTTCATGCGGGCCACGCTCATGCCCTGGCGGGCCCGGGCGTAGCGCCCGAGCTCGTAGCGCCAGTTGCCGGAGAGGTCGAAGGCCATCACCTTGGCCCACACCAGCACGTCGGCGGCGCTCCAGGGGCGGGGCTTGAGCCCCTGGACGCGGTACTCCAGCGGCAGCGGGGGGTCGGAGGCGAGGTAGCTGTTGATGCCCCGCCGGTAGGCCTCCACCACCGCCCTGCCCTCGGGCGAGAGCCCTTCGTAGGTGCGCTCGGCGGCGCGGTAGAGCCCCAGCGTGCGCATGAACTTGTCCTGCGCCAGAGTCGCGCTGCCGAAGAGCTCGGACAGCCGCCCGGCCCCGATGTGCCGCTGCAGGTCGATCTGGAACAGCCGGTCCTGGGCGTGGGCCACCCCCAGCGCGAAGAAGGCGTCAGGCACCGACCGCGCCCGGATGTGCACGACCCCGCTGGGCTCGCGCTCGAGCGTCACCGGTGCCTGAAGGCCCTCCAGGCGCAACCGCCCCTCGTACTGCGGGCTGCAACACCAGCGCACCACCTGGGGCAGCGCCAGATAACCCAGACCCGATCCGCCCGTCACCGCCAAAGCCAGCCCGAACACGACCTTTGCCCATCGCTTCAACCTGATCCTCCCCCTTACACACCACCACGCGACGGCGATGAACCCGATCGATAGTCAGGACGGCGGAATGAGGACAGACCACGGCCTCAGGCCAATTTCGAGCCCGATTTTTCGAGAAATTTAGGGCAGCCCCAAGGGTGAGCGCGAAAGGCAGCAGAACTGCCGGATCGAGGGGCTTTTCCCCAATCCGGCAGTATTCTACCTGGAATGCGCTTAAATTGCAGCCACTTCGAAGGGCGGTTCCAGCGTTTGATTAGCTTCCTTAACCTTTTCCTCGCCGGCGATCACCGCCAGGGCGGCTTCGCCCGAGAGGTAGGTGCGGGCCACCCGGCGCAGGTCGCCCAGCGTCACCTGCAGCAGCCGCTCCTTGTACTGCCGCTTGCGCTCGAGGGTGTAGCCGGCGAGGTCGTCGAAGAAGCGGGTGCGGCCCTTGGAGTCGGGGGAGAGCAGGGGGTCGATGTCGCCGGCCGCCCCCAGGATGGCTTCCTTGACCTTTTCGGGCTCGAGTTCTCGGGCTAAGAAGCCGTGGATGCCGCCGTACACCTCGAAGGTGCGCACGATGTGGGGGTCGCGGTAGGACAGCAGGCCGAACATCCCGCTCTCCGGGCTGAACACGGCGAAGCCCCCGTAGGCCCCGCCCTTCTCGCGGATCTCCTTGTGCAGGTACTCCGAGCGCAGCAGGTTGGCGAGCGCTTGCAGCGCGGGCGCGTCGGGGTGGGTGTAGGGCACCGTCTGGAAGAGCTTGGCGTCGTAGGCCACGGCCACGGCGGTGGTGCGGGCCTGGGGGACCAGCCTCTTGCCGGGCAGGCTCCCTTCGCCCGCCCCGGCGACGCCCACCCCGGCGGGCAGCGCGGCCAGGAGCGGCTCGAGCCGCTCCTCGAGCTCGAGCAGCACCGCCTCCTCCGCCGTCACGCACACCCGCAGCCCGCCGCGGCGGAAGAGGTGCTGGCGCAGGGCCTCGAGGTCGTCGAGCAGCCCGCTCAGGCCCGCCTCGTCCAGGGCGGCCAGGCGCTTGAGGGTCGCGACCTGGGAGAGCCCCTCCAGCCGCTCCCGCAGCGCGGCCACCCCGCCGAACTGCCGCGCGGCGAGCCGCATGGCGTAGACGTGGCCCGCCTGCACGACCTGGGCCTCGTAGCTCGCCTTGAGCTGCCCCAGCAGGTTCTTGAGGTGGGCCCTATCCCAGCGCAGCGCGGTGAGCAGGTCGTGCAGGATGGCGAAGAACTCGGCGTGGTTGCGGTAGAGCGCCTTGCCCGACAGGCCGAAGGAGCGGCGGAAGGCGCTGAAGTCCTCGGGGAGCGAGCGCAGCGAGGCCCCGGCGCTCAGGCCCCCGGTGTGGGCCTCGACGCGGGCGGCCATCTCGAGGTAGTCGCTCTTCCCCCCGCCCATGCGCGTCACCACGAAGGCGAAGAGGGGCAGCAGCTCGAGGTAGCGCTCGGGCAGCCCCGCGAAGTCGAAGCTCAGGTCGAGGTAGCTGATCCCGTTGGTGGGCTGGGGGAAGAGCCCCACCGTCGCGCCCTGCACGACCTTGACGGCGTGGGGCACGTCCTCGAAGCCCATGGGGATGTCGGCGAGCTCGAGGGTCGGCAGCACCGAGCGGTCCTCCTTGGCCTCCTGCCGCTGCTTGAGGGCCTTGGCCTCCTCGACGACGCGCCGCGCCTCGGCCTCGGAGAGGCTGGCCCGGACGCGCTCGAGCTTCTCGCGCTCCTCGCGCTCCTGCCGCTCGGTGAGGGTCTGGTCGGGCTTGAGCACGATGGTGGCGCGGTGGGGGTTGTCGAGGAAGTGCTTGCGGATGAGGTTCTCGAAGAACAGGCCCTTGGCGCGCTCGGCCTGCAGGCGCTCCAGCGCCGCGTCGAACTGCAGCGCCAGGTAGGGGTCGCCCCCGTGGAGGTAGGGCCCGCTCAGCTGGAAGAAGACCTTGAGCGCGTAGGGGAAGCCCTGGTTCGACACCTCGCGCGACTCGAGCTCCAGGCGGTGGATGGCCGCGTCCACCATGGCCTGGTCCACGCCGCTTCGCACGAGCTCGCGCAGCGTGTCCAGGATCAGCCCCTCGACGCGGTCGGCGTCCTCGGGGTTGACCCCCTTGAGCCCGGCGGCGAAGACCGCCTCGCGGAAGACGGTGTTGAAGCCGGTGCTGTCGGCCAAGGCCTCGCCGACCTTGCTCTCGAGCAGCGCCTTGCGCAGGGGCGAGGCGGCGTTGGCGAGCAGCACCCGCTGCAGCACCGACAGCCCCAGCACCTCCACCACGTCGCCGACGAAGGCGGTGAGCCACGCCACCAGCACCTGCGACTTCTTGTCGGGGTTCTCGCTGGGGGCTAGCGGGTAGACGGCCTCGTGCCGCCGGGGCGCGCTGAAGCGCTCCTGGTCGGGGATGGCGGTGCCGGGGTCGATGCGGCCGAAGCGTGCGAGGGCGTAGCGCTCGATGGCGGCGAGGGTCTTCTCGAGCGGCAGGTTGCCGTAGGTGTAGAAGTAGGCGTTGGAGGGGTGGTAGTGCCGCGCGTGGAAGTCCTTGAGCGCCTCCCAGGTGAGCTCGGGGATGTGGCGGGGGTCGCCGCCGGAGTTGTTGGCGTAGGTCAGCCCGGGGAAGACCGCCCGGCCGAGGTTGCGGAACATGACGTAGGCGGGGGTCGCCATCATGCCCTTCATCTCGTTGAAGACCACCCCGCCGTACTGCAGGGGCGAGCCGGGGTTTTCGAGCTCGGCGAACTGGTAGCGCCAGCCCTCCTGCCGGAAGGCCTCGTAGTCGATGCGGGGGAAAAAGCAGGCGTCGAGGTAGACCTCGAGCAGGTTGTAGTAGTCCTTCTCGACCCGGGTGGAGAAGGGGTAGGCGGTGCGGTCGGGGTAGGTGAGCGCGTTCATGAAGGTGGCGAGCGAGCGCGGCAGCATGCTGAAGAAGGGGTCGCGCACCGGGTAGCGCTCCGAGCCCGCGAGCACGATGTGCTCGAGGATGTGCGCGATGCCGGTGGAGTCCTGGGGCACGGTGGGGAAGCTCACGCAAAAGGCGTTGTTGTCGTCGGGGCAGGCGATGTGGATGTGCTGGGCGCCGGTGGGCTCGTGCAATAGGCGGACGTACTGGCCCCGGAGGTGCGGCAGCTCCCGCACCTCCAGCACGCGGTAATTGCCGATCTTCTGGCTTGCTTCCAGTGTGGTCATGCCGTCAAGCCTAAGGCATGTCGGCTCGAGGGAAAAGGATTAAAACCCGAAATGCCCCGGTTCACGGACCGGGGCATTTCGTGAAGAACAGCGGCGGGCCTTACTCGCCCTGAGCCGGGGCTTCGGCGGCGGGAGCCGCTTCCCCGCCCCTGCCGCCCACGCGGGCGCGGTCGGTCTTGATGCGGGCCGCCTTGCCGCGCAGGTCGCGCAGGTAGTACAGCTTAGCCCGGCGCACCTTGCCGTAGCCCACCACCGTCACCGAGTCGATGAGGGGGGAGTTGAAGGGGAACACGCGCTCCACGCCTTCGCCGAAGGAGATCTTGCGCACGGTGAAGGAGGAGTTGAAGCCGTTGCGCTTGACCTTGATCACCACGCCTTCGTAGGCCTGGATGCGGGTCCGGCTGCCTTCGCGCACCTTGTAGTTGACCTTGACGGTGTCGCCGGCGCGGAAGGGGGGGATGTCGGTACGGATGTACGGCTGTTCGACAACTTTGAGTAGGGCACCACGGTTCATGGCTTGCTCCTGTTCCCAGCGGAACCTTTGCTTGCGTCGCCCGTGCGACGGGTTCTTGGGTCGGTAGGCCTCGAGCGTGCCACGCAGCGCGCGACACTCGGCACAGCGGCTTGAAAGTATAGCAGCAGCGGACAGGGAGAGTCAAACGGGTAGGGCGGCAGTCAGCCCTCAGCTCTCAGCGGTCAGCTTGTAGCTCGTGGTTTACCCTTCCCGGCGCGCGAGGAGGGTTTATCCCCCCTAGACCCCCCCTGCTAAGGGGGGAACAAGGCGTCTGGCGTCTTGCGTTTTGCGTAAGACGTACGACGTAGGACGTACGACGCACGACCCGCGTTTTGCGTTTGGCTATCGGCGTTTCGCGTTCGGCACACTTCACGCCTCTTCCTCGAGCCACGCCAGGTCCTTCGGCGTCAGCTCGGCGCGCTCCAGGAGGTCCGGCCGGCGCTGCTTGGTGCGCAGCAGCGCCTGCTTGCGGCGCCACTCGGCGATCTTGGCGTGATGGCCCGAGGTGAGGATTTCCGGGACGCCGAGGCCGCGGAACTCGGGGGGGCGGGTGTAGTGGGGGTAGTCGAGGAGGCCCTGGGCGAAGGAGTCCTGCCGGTGGCTCTCGGCCTCCTTGATCACGCCGGGGACGAGCCTCGAGGTCGCCTCGAGCAGCACCAGCGCGCCCAGTTCGCCGCCCATCAGCACGTAGTCCCCGATGGAGACCTCGCGGGTGACGAAGCGCTCCACCCGGGCGTCGATGCCCTCGTAGCGGCCGCACACCAGCACCAGGTGCTGCTTGGCGGCGAGCTCCTCGGCCATGCGCTGGTCGAAGGGCCGGCCTGCCGGGGACAGCAGGATCACCTCGTCGGCAGGACCGGCGGCCTCGATGGCCTTCACCACCACGTCCACGCGCATCACCATCCCGGCCCCGCCGCCGTAGGGGGTGTCATCGACGGTGCGGTGCTTGTCGGTGGCGTGCTCGCGGATGTCGTGGACCTCGACCTCGAGCAGCCCCCGCTCGAGGGCCTTGGCGATGAGCGACTCCTCGAGCCAGGGCCGGATCAGGTTGGGGAAGAGGGTCAAGACGGTGTATTTCATAGCGGTGCGCCGGGCGCGGGCCCCTCCAGCTTAGCCCCTGCGGCCGGCCGGGCAACCCCGCATCATACACCCTGCCGCTGAGGCTTGCATATGTTATTTACATAACCCAAAGCCGGTGTTATACTCCTTCGGATGGACCGCATCATCGTACGTGGAGCGCGGGAACATAACCTCAAGAACATTACCGTTGAACTGCCCCGCGGGCAGTTCATCGTCATTACGGGGGTCTCGGGCTCGGGCAAGAGCACCCTGGCCTTCGACACCATCTACGCCGAGGGCCAGCGGCGCTACGTGGAGTCCTTGTCGAGCTACGCCCGCCAGTTCCTGGGGGTGATGGAGAAACCCGACGTCGACAGCATCGAGGGGCTCTCCCCGGCCATCTCCATCGACCAGAAGACCACCTCGCACAACCCCCGCTCGACGGTGGGCACCGTGACCGAGGTCCACGACTACCTGCGCCTGCTCTTCGCGCGGGTGGGCACCGCCTTCTGCCCGCACTGCGGGCGGCCCATCGAGCGGCAGTCGGCCTCCGAGATCACCGACCGGCTCTTCCGCCGGCCCGAGGGCACACGGGCCATCCTGATGGCCCCGGTGGTGCGCGGGCGCAAGGGCGAGTACCGCAAGGAGTTTTTGCAGCTCCAGAAGGAGGGCTACGCCCGCGTGCGGGTGGACGGGGTGATCTACACCCTCGAGGAGGCCCTGGGCCTCAAGCTCGAGAAGTACGAGAAGCACGACATCGACCTGGTGATCGACCGGGTGGTGCTCAAGGCCGAGGAGCGCAGCCGCATCGCCGAGTCGGTCGAGCTGGCGCTGCTGCGCGGGGAGGGCCTGATGCGGGTGCTCTACCCCGACGACGCCAGCGAGGAGCTGTTCTCCGAGAAGTTCGCCTGCCCCGAGCACGGCAGCGTGCTCGAGGAGCTCGAGCCGCGCATCTTCTCCTTCAACGCCCCCTACGGCGCCTGCCCCGACTGCTCGGGGCTGGGCTACAACCAGGTCTTCGACCCGGCGCTGGTGGTCAACCCCGAGCTCTCCCTGGCCGAGGGGGCCATCATCCCCTGGTCCAAGGGGCGCGACAACGGCAAGGGCTACCTCTGGGACCGCCTGCGGGCGCTGGCCGAGCACATGGGCTTCGACATGAAGGCCCCCTTCAAGGAACTGCCCAGGGCCGCCCAGGACGCGGTCGTCCACGGGCTGCCCGAGCCCTTCGAGGTGGTGTTCCGCCGGGGCGGGCGCGAGACGCTGCGCTTCCAGGTGCACTACGAGGGCGTGCTGCCGTGGCTCGAGAAGCGCTACCAGGAGACCGAGTCGGAGGGGCTGCGCGAGGCGCTGGAGGCCTACATGACCCTCCAGCCCTGCCCGGCCTGCTCGGGCACGCGCTACAAGAAGGAGGTGCTGTCGGTGCGGGTGGGGCTGTTCAACATCGCCGACGTCTCCAACCTCCCCGTGCGCGAGGCCCGGCAGTTCTTCGAGGCGCTGGGCCAGAACCGCGTGATCGAGGCCTGCGAGCGCCTGGCCGAGTTCCGCATCCCCATCGAAGGGCTCGCCGAGCCGTCGGAGAAGCGCGACCTCAACGAGTTCCAGGCCCAGGTGGCCGCGCCCATCTGGCGCGAGATCACCAGCCGGCTGGGCTTCCTCGAGGACGTCGGCCTCGACTACCTCACCCTCGACCGCGCCGCCAACACCCTCTCGGGCGGGGAGGCCCAGCGCATCCGCCTGGCGACCCAGGTGGGCTCGGGCCTCACCGGGGTGCTCTACGTGCTCGACGAGCCCTCCATCGGGCTGCACCCCAAGGACAACCAGCGCCTCATCGGCACGCTGAAGAAGCTGCGCAACCTGGGCAACACCCTGCTCGTCGTCGAGCACGACGAGGACACCATGCGCGAGGCCGACTGGATCGTGGACATGGGGCCGGGCGCGGGCATCCACGGCGGGCACGTGGTGGCCGAGGGCGTGCTGCAGGACATCCTCGACAACCCCAACAGCCTCACCGGGGCCTACCTCAAGGGCACCCGGCACATCGAAGTCCCCAAGCTGCGGCGCAAGGGCAACGGCAAGAGCCTGGTGGTGCGCGGCGCCCGCGAGCACAACCTCAAGAACGTGGACCTGCGCGTCCCGCTCGGCCGCTTCGTGGCGATCACCGGGCCCTCGGGCTCGGGCAAGAGCACCCTGGTGCACGACGTGCTCTACGCCGCCCTCGCCCGCGACCTGATGCGGGCCAAGACCATCCCCGGCCGCTTCGACAAGATCGAGGGCTTGGAGCACCTCGACAAGGTCATCGAGATCGACCAGTCGCCCATCGGCCGCACCCCCCGCTCCAACCCCGCGACCTACACCGGCATCTTCGACGAGATCCGCGACCTCTTCACCAAGACCCCCGAGGCGAGAAAGCGCGGCTACCAGGCCGGGCGCTTCAGCTTCAACGTCAAGGGCGGGCGCTGCGAGGCCTGCGGCGGCGACGGCACCAAGAAGATCGAGATGCTCTTCCTGCCCGACCTCTACGTGCAGTGCGAGGTGTGCAAGGGCAAGCGCTACAACAAGGAGACGCTGGAGGTCAAGTTCCGCGGCAAGTCCATCGCCGACGTGCTCGACATGACCGTCGAGGAGGGCCTGGCCTTCTTCGAGAACGTGCCCACCATCGCCCGCAAGCTCCAGCTCATGCTCGACGTGGGCCTGGGCTACATGAAGCTCGGCCAGCCCTCGCCCACGCTCTCGGGCGGGGAGGCCCAGCGCATCAAGCTCGCCACCGAGCTCGGCCGCAAGGCCACCGGCCGCACCCTCTACATCCTCGACGAGCCCACCACGGGGCTTCACTTCGAGGACACCGCCAAGCTGCTCAACGTGCTGCACCGCCTGGTGGACGCGGGCAACACGGTGGTGGTCATCGAGCACAACATGGACGTGGTCAAAACCTCCGACTGGGTCATCGACCTCGGCCCCGAGGGCGGGGCCCGGGGCGGGCAGATCGTCGCGGAGGGCACCCCCGAGCAGGTCGCCAGCACCCACAGCCCCACCGGGGCCTTCCTGGCCCGCATCCCCGAGATCGCGCAGAAGACGGGCGTGGCGGCGGACTAGGCCTCCTGCACGGGCCGCCGACGGCCGGTAGCTGGGCCGGGGACGTCGGCTCGAGCCAACCCTCCGCCCGGGCAAGGCCTTCATTTGAGGTTTAGACTCGCCGACCCCCGCAAGCCAGGGCGATAAAGTTAGAGGAAATCTTTATCCCTCGTGCCGAAGGCCGTGGTGGGTGAGGGCTCGAGTGCGTCGTCCGGAGATGGGGAGAGTGGCATGAGCGCGTGGCCTAGAGGAGTGTGGCTGGGGCTGCTGGCCCTGGTGGGGTGCAGCAACCGCCCGCCGGCCCCGGCCTATACCGGCGAGGTCAGGATCGAGAGGGCCGAGGTCGGCCAGAGCCTGTTCAAGGAAGGGCTGCGGCTGGTGGGGGGGAAGCCGGCGCTGCTGCGGGTCTACTACACCGCCGACCGGCCCGAGCTGCCCGCCCGGTTGCGGGCGCGGGCGTTCGCCGCCGGGGCCTACCTGGGGGAGCTGAAGCTCGAGGGGCCCGCGCGGGTGCCGCAGGCCGCCCGCGTGGACGAACTCGCCTCGACCTACAACGCCACCGTCCCGGCCGAGTGGGTCAGGCCCGGGCTGAGGGTCGAGCTCGAGGCCGACCCCGACAACGCCATCGGCGAGGGCGTGGAGGCCGACAACCGGCTCACCCTCGAGCCCGCCGTGGGCAAGGAGCTCGACTTCTACCTCACCGTCGTCCCGGTGGTGGTGGGCGGCAAGGCCCCGCCCGCCTACGACCTCGAGACCCTCCGCAAGAACCTGCTCAAGCTCTGGCCGCTCACCCGCGTGGACGTGAAGGAGCGGGCCGGCTACACCTCGCAGTACACCGACTGGGGCCAGCTCCTGGGCGAGTGCCGCAGGGTCCAGGCCAGCGACAACAGCGGCCGCGCCTACTACTGCGTCGGCAACATCGGGGGCGGCATCGCCTACGTGCCCGGCCGCACCGCCTTCGGCCAGCCGAGCTTCCGCGTGATGGCCCACGAGGTCGGCCACAACTTCGGCCTGCTCCACGCCCCCTGCGGGGTGGAGGGCGACCCCGACTACCCCTACCCCGGGGCCCCCACCCAGACCTGGGGCTACGACCGCTTCGCCAACGCGCTGCAGCCCCCCACGCTCAAGGACATCATGAGCTACTGCAGCCCCAACTGGGTCTCCGACTACCACTACGGCAAGGCCCAGGGCTACCTCGAGAAGTACCCCTCGAGCCCCAACCTGCGCGACGCGGGGCAGGGGCCCGCCTACCTCGTCAGCGGCAGGATCCGGGACGGCCAGGTTTACCTCGACCCGGTCTTCAAGCTCGGCCTCGCCCCCGACGCGCCCGGCACGGGCGGATACCGGCTGCGGCTGCTGACGGCAGCCGGCGCCGTGGAGGCCGCCTTCGAGCCCGAGACCGTCGAGGTGCCCCACGGCAGCCGGGCCGCGCCGGAGCAGCACTTCACCCTCCTGCTCCCCGCCCCGGGCGACCTGCGGGCGGTGGAGGTGCTCGAGCGCGGCGAGGTGCGCCTGCGCCGCGAGGCCCCGGTCCGGCCGCAAGCCGCCCCCGCCACCCGCGCGGCCCTCGAGCGCACCCCTGAGCGTCTCGAGCTGAGCTGGGACCAGCGGGGCTACCCCCACGCCCTCCTGGTGCACGTCGCCGGCGACGGCCGGCGCACCACCCTCTCGGCCGGGCTCCGGGGCGGCCGGGCGGCGTTCAGTGCCGAGGGGCTGCCGCCGGGCGGGCGCTTCGAGCTCTCCCTCAGCGACGGGTTCAACGGCGTGCTCGAGGTCCTCCGCTAGCGCCGCTTCCCGGGGTGGGCGGACGGCCGCTTGTCCCGGGGCGGCGGGTGTACACTGGGCTCTCGTAGCCGTAGCCGCCGGCTACACCCTATGGCTCGAGCCCGACCCCAACTCAGCCCCTTCATGCGCTGGCTGCTGCAGGGCCAGCCCCAACAGAGCACCGAGGGCTTCTACAGCCCCGAAGCCGCCAAGACCGAGCACCACCCCACCCACCCCTGGTACCGGGTCATGTGCCTGACCGGGGTGGATTACTTTTCCACCCTGGGCTACCAGCCCGGCATCGCCGCGCTGGCCGCTGGGGCCCTCGCGCCCGTCGCCACGCTGGTGCTGGTGCTGGTGACGCTGTTCGGGGCGCTGCCGATGTACCGCCGGGTGGCGGGGGAGAGCCCGCACGGCGACGGCTCGATCTCCATGCTCGAGCGCCTGCTCGAGGGCTGGACCGGCAAGTTCGTGGTGCTGGCCCTCATCGGCTTCGTGGCTACCGGCTTCGTCATCACCATCACCCTCTCGGCCGCCGACGCGGCCAAGCACGTCGTCGAGAACCCCTTCGTGCCCTCCTGGATGCACCAGCAGGTGCCCCTCACCCTGCTTCTGGTGGCCCTGCTGGGCGCCATCTTCCTCATCGGCTTCAAGGAGGCCATCGGCATCGCGGTGGTGCTGGTGGTGCTCTACATCGGCTCGAGCCTGGTGGTGGTGCTCGAGGGCTTCCGCCTCATCGCCGCCGACCCCTCGCTGCTGGCCGGCTGGACCGGGCGGCTGAACGCCGACTACGCCTCGGTGGGCGCGGTGGTCGGGGCCGCGCTGCTGGTGTTCCCCAAGCTGGCGCTGGGCCTGTCGGGCTTCGAGACCGGCGTGGTGGTGATGCCGCTGGTGCGGGGCCGCCCCGGCGACGACCCCCGCCACCCGAAGGGCCGCATCGAGAACTCGCGCAAGCTCCTGACCACCGCGGCCGTGATCATGAGCTTCATGCTCATCACCAGCGCCTTCGTGACCACCGTCCTGATCCCGCCGCAGGCCTTCGAGCCCGGCGGGGAGGCCAACGGGCGGGCGCTGGCCTACCTGGCCCACGAGCACCTGGGCGAGGCCTTCGGCACCCTCTACGACCTCAGCACCATCCTGATCCTGTGGTTCGCCGGGGCCTCGGCCCTGGCCGGGCTGCTCAACATCACCCCCCGCTACCTGCCGCGCTACGGCATGGCCCCCGACTGGGCGCGGGCCACCCGCCCCCTCACCCTGATCTTCACCTTCATCTGCTTCGTCGTCACGCTGGCCTTCCGGGCCGACGTGGACGCCCAGGCCGGGGCCTACGCCACGGGCGTGCTGGCGCTGATGACCTCGGCCGCCGTCGCCGTCACCCTCTCGGCGCTGCACAAGAAGCAGACCGGGGCGGCGCTGGGCTTCGGGCTGGTGAGCCTGGTCTTCGTCTACACCTCCGCGGTCATCGTCTTCGAGAACCCCAGCGGGCTCCAGATCGCCTCCTTCTTCATCCTGGGGGTGCTGGTGGTCTCGGTGGTCTCGCGCATCCTGCGCTCGACGGAGCTGCGCGTCGAGCAGGTCGAGATCGACGCCGACGCCCGGCGCATCCTGCGCAACCTGGCCCAGGGCGAAATCCGCTTCATCGCCAACCACCGCCGCAGGGGCGACATCGGGGAGTACTCGGCCAAGGAGGCTGCCGTGCGCCGGCACACCCACATCCCCCCGCGCGAGCCCGTGGCCTTCCTCGAGGTCTTCGTCCCCGACGCCTCCGACTTCTCCGACGTGCTCAAGGTGTGGGGGGTGGAGGCGGGGGACTACCCCATCATCCGGCTGCAGAGCCCCTCCGTCCCCAACGCCATCGCGGCCTTCCTGCTCTACGTGCGCGACCAGACCGGCAAGATCCCCCACGTCTACTTCGAGTGGAGCGAGTCGAGCCCCATCTTCAAGGCCCTCACCTTCGTGGCCTTCGGGGAGGGCGACGTGCCCCCCGTCACCCGCGAGGTGCTGCGCCAGGCCGAGCCCGACCCCTCGCGCCGCCCGGTGGTGCACGTGGGGGGCTGAGCAGGGCTCGAGCGGCAGCGGCCGAGCTATCGGCCACCGGCCATCGCCTGTATAATCGTGCTCTCTGGACGCATAAGTGTGCGTTCACCCCGGAGGCACCCTGTGGTTGAAACCCTCAAACCCGTGCAGAGCTTGAAAGGCCGCGACTTCCTCTCCAACCTCGACCTCTCGCCCGAGGAATACCGCGCGGTGCTCGACACCGCCCACGCCATGAAGCGCGGCGAGTTCAAGGGCCAGCGCCCCCTCGAGGGCCAGACCCTGGCGATGATCTTCGAGAAGCCCTCCTTACGCACCCGCACCACCTTCGAGGTCGCCATGAACCACCTCGGCGGGCACGCCGTCAACCTCACCAACGCCGAGATCGGGCTGGGCACGCGCGAGCCGGTGCGCGACATCGCCATGAACCTCGAGCGCTGGGTGGAGGGCATCATGGCGCGGGTCTACCTGCACTCGACGCTCGAGGAGCTCGCCCGCTACTCGCGTAAGCCCGTCATCAACGGCCTCTCCGACCTGCTGCACCCGGTGCAGCTCATGGCCGACTACCAGACCATCGAGGAGTCCTTCCCCGACACCCGCGGCCTGCGGGTGGCCTACATCGGCGACGGCAACAACATGGCCAACGCCCACATCCAGTGCGCGGTGCTCTCGGGGGCCAAGCTCACCATCGCCACCCCGCGCGGCTACGAGCCCAACGCCGTCATCCTCCTCGACGCCCTGCAGCGCGGCGCCGACGTCACCCTCACCCACGACCCCCTCGAGGCCGCCGAGGGCGCGCAGGTGCTCTACACCGACGTGTGGGTGAGCATGGGCCAGGAGCAGGAGGCCAGCCAGCGCCGCAAGATCAAGGACTTCGCCGGCTTCCAGGTGACCCCGGCCCTGCTCGAGCTCATCGCCCCGGACGGCATCTTCCTGCACTGCCTGCCCGCCCACTACGGCGAGGAGGTCGTGGAGGAGGCCACCCTGCACCCCAAGAGCCGGGTCTTCGACCAGGCCGAGAACCGCCTGCACGCCCAGAAGGCGCTGCTGTACCACCTCCTAGGCTGAGGGGGTAGACTGAGACCATGGCGGTACGTGAGCCTCAGACTCCATCCCGTCGCTACAAATTGACGGTGGAAGACTTCTACCGCCTGAACTTGCCGCCGGACAAACGCTATGAACTCATCGAGGGAGTCGTCTACGAGATGCCGGCCATAGGACCGCTTCACGCCACGCTGGTACGCAAGTTTCAGGACGCGCTCTACGAGAATTTCCGGGGCAAGGCCCTGGTTAGCACCCAGAACCCCCTCCGTTTGGGCCAGCACTCCATGCCTCAGCCCGACCTGGCCCTGATCCGAGCGGCCGATTATCGCCATGAACACCCCCAGGCTCAGGACGTGTACCTTGTGCTCGAGGTCGCCGTAACCACCCTCGAGGACGACCGCAAAAAGCTGGCCGTCTACGCGAAGGCAGGCATCCCCGAGGTTTGGATCGTAAACCCTGAGGCCTACCGGGTCGAGGTCTACCGCCAGCCCAAGGGCAGCCGTTACCTGTCCCGTTTGGATCACGACCCCGCCGAGCCGGTAGCTCCCCTGGCTTTTCCTGACACGCCCCTCGCGCTGTCCTGGTAAACATTGATGAGAAAGCCCAAGGTCTTCATCGACGGCGAGGCCGGGACCACCGGCCTGCAGATCCGGGGGCGGCTGCTGGGGCGCACCGACCTCGAGCTCCTCTCCATCGACCCCGCCAAGCGCAAGGACGAAGCCGAGCGCAAGCGCCTGCTCAACGCGGCCGACGTGGCCGTCCTCTGCCTGCACGACGACGTGGCTAAGGCGGCGGTGGGCTTGGTGGAGAACCCCGGCACCCGCGTCCTCGACGCCAGTTCGGCGCACCGCGTGGCCGAGGGCTGGGTCTACGGCTTCCCCGAGCTCGGCCCCGGCCAGGCCGAGCAGATCCGCCGGGCCCGCTTCGTCTCCAACCCCGGCTGCTACCCCACCGGGGCCATCGGCCTGCTGCGCCCGCTCGTAGACGCCGGGCTCCTGCCTGAGGCCTTCCCGGCCTCGGTGCAGGGCACCTCGGGCTACAGCGGGGGCGGGCGGCAGCTCATCGAGGCCATGGAGGGCCGGGGGGAGCACCGCCTGGCCGGCGACTACCGCGCCTACGGCCTCGAGCTCACCCACAAGCACGTGCCCGAGATGACCCGCTACTCCCGCCTGGCGCGCCCGCCCATCTTCACCCCGGCGGTCGGGCGCTTCGCCCAGGGCATGCTGATCGTGATCCCGGTGCACCTGTGGGCCCTGCCCAGGCCGGTCACGGCCGCCGAGCTCCACGCGGCCCTGGCCGAGCACTACCGCGCCCAGCGCTTCGTGACGGTGATGCCGCTGGAGACCTACGGCGCCCACAACCCCGTGCTCGACCCCCAGGCCCTCAACGGCACCAACCGCATGGAGCTGTTCGTCTACGCCAACCCCGAGCGCGAGCAGGCCCTGCTCATCGCCCGCTTCGACAACCTGGGCAAGGGCGCCTCGGGCGCGGCGGTGCAGAACCTCGACCTGATGCTGGGGCTCGAGGGGGCGCACACCTACGAGTACCACGGGGATTGAACGCTCGAGGCGTCGGTAGCCGGTAGCAATGGCCGATAGAAAGATTTCTTCGCTCTGGCTTTTGGCTACCGGCTGTCGGCTATAAGCTATCGACTATGAAATTACCCATCGGCTTCCGCGCCGGGGCCACCCCGGCCAACATCAAGCCCTCCGGCAAGCCCGACCTGAGCCTGGTGGCCTCGGGGATCCCGTGCTCGTGGGCCTTCGTGGGCACGCTGAACCAGGCCGCCGCCCCCTGCGTGCTGCGCGGGCGCGAGTTGCGCGAGGCCGGGGGGCCCTTACAGGCCGTCGTGGTCAACGCCGGAAACGCCAACTGCGCCACCGGCGAGGCCGGGGTGCGGGCCGACCGCCGCATGGCCGAACTGGCCGCCGCGCGGCTGGGTATCGCGCCGGAGGCCGTGCTGACCGCCTCCACCGGGGTCATCGGGGTGCCGCTGCCGGTGGAGAAGGTCGAGGCGGCACTGCCCAACGTGCAACTGGGCCCCCTGCTCACCCCCTTCGCCCAGGCCATCCTCACCACCGACCTGGTGATGAAGACCGCCGAGGCCACGCTGCCCGGCGGCGCGCAGGTGGTGGGGGTTGCCAAGGGCAGCGGCATGATCCACCCCAACATGGCGACCATGTTCGGCTTCGTCTTCACCGACGCCGCCGTGCCACAGGACGAGCTGCGCCGCGGCTGGAAGCGCGTGGTGGACCACAGCTTCAACCAGGTCACCGTGGACAACGACACCTCCACCAACGACATGGCCGTGATCCTCGCCAACGGCGCGGCCGGGGAGACCGACCCCGTGGCCTTCTGGCAGGCTGTGGAGTCGGTCTGCGTCTCCCTGGCCCGCCAGATCGCCCGCGACGGGGAGGGCGCCACCAAGCTCATCACCGTGCGGGTGACGGGCGCCCGCAGCGAGGACGAGGCCCGCGAGGCCGCCCGCACCGTCGCCGCCAGCCCGCTGTGGAAGAGCGCGGTCTACGGCAACGACCCCAACTGGGGCCGCGTCATGATGGCGCTGGGCCGCTCGGGGGCGAAGTTCGACCCCTCCGCCGTCCACATCAAGCTCCAGGGGATGCCGCTCTACGCCGGGGCCGCCCTGCCCTTCGACCGCCGCCAGGCCTCCGAGAGCATGAAGGCCGAGGAAGTGCTCGTAGAGGCCGATCTCGGTGCGGGCAGCGCGCAGGCGATGGCCTGGGGATGCGACCTGACCGAAGGTTACGTCAAGATCAACGCGCTCTACACCACCTGAACTAACGCTTGCGTAACGCTCACATGCTAGACTCAGGATCAGGAGGTGACAGCGTGAAAAAGATCAAAATTCTTGCAGTATCGGCAGTGCTCTTCGTCCTCAGCTCCCTCGGTTTCGCTCAGTCGGACGGCTTCGGCGTCTACTCGGGGATCCCCGAGTGGCTGGGCATCCAGTACCAGAGCAACAACCTGCGCTTCGGCGGGGGCATCTCCTTCGCCGGGCTCGGCGCCTCGGCCGACTTCATCATCGCCGAGATGCCCATCGCGGTAAGCGGGGGCAACGAGCTGAGCTGGTACTATGGAGCAGGCGTTGGAGCAGGTTTCTGGGCCTTCCTTTCGGCCGGCGGGTTCTACATCTTCCCCCACGCGCTGCTGGGGATTGAGTACCGTTTGGCCGGCACCACCTTCAGCTTCTACGGGGAAGGGCAACTTGGTGCCAGCATCGTTCTCGCGGGCGGGAGCGGCGTGGGCTTCGGCTACGGTACCCGGGTCGGCGTGATCTTCCGCTAAAACCCGCCATCCGGGATGGCAAGGGTGCAGTTTGGCCCTTGCCATCCCTAATTTTGATGCCTCGACTTGACGATTTTCCGCGTTTTCTGTATATACTCTGGACCGGAGGAATGAGTATGAAGAAACTCCTCGTTCTGATGGTCGTTTTTGTGCTCACCGGTGCCTTTGCCCAGGGTCGGGTATTCGGCGAGGCGGTTTCGGGTCAGATCTCCGTCACGCCCGCCTTCGGCATGAGCCTCGGGCTCCGAGCCGGCATGGAAAACCTCCTGGGGCCGCTGACCTTGCGGGGCGGTGTTGGTGTTGCGGTAGGGGATGCGGGCGGGACCGCCGCCACCGCTTTCGGCCTGACCACCGACGTGCTGCTCCCTTTCACCCTGCAGGGCCCTAACCTCTACGCTGGTCTGGGCGGTGGCCTGGTGGTGGCTGCCGCCGGCGGCGCCAGCGCGACGGCGTTCCAGGTTCGCGGCATCCTGGGCCTCGAGTTCCCCGTGGCCGGGAAGTTCAGCCTGCTCACCGAGCTGGTGCCGGGCTTCACCTTCGCGGGCGGCAACTCGGAGTTCGGGCTCGGCATCAACCTGGGCCCGCGCCTGTACTTCTAACCCGGGGTTGTTAGGATGGGGAGGATGCGTTGGCTCCTCCCCATTCTCTTTTTGTTCGCCTTGACCTCCTGTGTGCGAAGCAACGACACCCTCTCACCCCTGCTTTCGGTGGTGCAGCCGCAGGGCGGGGTGTTCAAGGACCGCAAGGTCCGGGTGGTGGGCTACGCCATGGACGACACCGGCCTCAGCAGCGTGCGGGTCAAGAGCAACATCCAGAAGGAGACCGAGCTGCTGCCGGAGAAGGAGCGCGGCGACAAGCTCTACCAGTTCAGCTTCATCGTCAACACCCCGCAGTCGGGCCAGGTCGAGCTGACCATCACCGCCACCGACCTCAGCGGGCGGAGCCGCGAGATGAAATTGCCCCTGGTGCTCGACGCGCGGCAGCCGCAGATCCGCCTCGAGCGCACCGAGCCCATCGTCGAGTACACCACCCGCACCGTCGCCCCCCCGCCCGGATCGGAAAACCAGGAGCCCATCGTCGAGCGCACCCCGGTCAACAAGGGCATCCGCATCACCGGCCGCGCCCTCGACGACACCGGCGTGGACAAGGTGGTCGTGCAGTACCAGCAGGGCGGCAAGACCCTCTACAACACCCTCTCCCTGCCCAAGGGCAAGGAGGTCCCTTTCTACGTCGAAGTCCCCGTTCGCTCCGCGACGATCATCGCGGTAGACGCAGCAGGGAACCGCATCAGCGTGCAGGCGCGGTAGGGAGAGCGGGAAGCGATAAGCTGTAATACCGGATTCAAAAAGATAATCACCCAAACCAAAGACCTTCAGAGGCTATCTTTTTGGACCCCAGGGCACACCCCTCCCTGACGGTCGGCGAAGCAAGCGTATCCCTTCGGTCGGGTCCGTTCGTCCCATTCGGGGACGAACGGACCGAATCGGGTATAAGCCGTCAGCAAAAGGTAGGGGCCCGTGGTGTAGAAGAAACCCCTCCCCGCGCGCGGGGAGGGGGTATCCCCCCGGCCCCCCTTGCTGAGGGAGGTAAACAAAGGGCGTTTTGCGTTTGGCGTTTTGCGTCTTGCGTACGACGTAGGACGTGGGACGTAGGACGCATGCCCCGCGCCCGGCGTCTGGCGTTTAGCTATCGGCTATGGGCCATCGACTATCGACCCCCTACGGCCTTTCCCCCGCCAAAGCCGCGCCTCGAGCCGTCAGCCGTAGCCCGTTGGGGTCGCCCGCGAGGAGCCCCTCGCGCTGGGCCCACTGCTGGGCCTGGGCCAGGAAGGCGGGGCTCCAGCCGAACTCCTCGAGCACCTCCCGCGCCGGGACGGGCCGGTCGTGGTGGGCCAGGTGGGCCAGCAGCAGCCGGGCGGCGAACTCGCGGCGCTGGCGCTCGCGGCGGTTGCGGGCGGTGAACACCCCGCCCACGGGGGAGAACAGCCAGGCCAGCCCGAAGAGCAGCCCGGCCACGGTAGCCATCATCCCGGCGATGGAGGCGTCGAGCAGGATGGCGAGCACGTAGCCCAGCACGCTCGAGACCGCCCCCACCCCCACCGCCAGGGCGATCATCACCGGCAGGCGCTGGGTGAGGAGGTAGGCGGTGGCGGGGGGGATGATCAGGAAGGCCACGATCAGGATGGCCCCCACCGACTGGAACGCGCCCACGGCGGTGAGCGAGACCAGGCTCATCAGGGCGTAGTGCAGCACGGCGGGCAGGAAGCCCAGGGCCGCCGCCAGCCCCGCGTCGAAGGTCGAGAGCTTGAGCTCCTTGTAAAACAGCAGCACGAACAGCAGGTTGACGAGGGTCAGGCCGCCCATGATCCACAGCGACTCCGGCCCCA
This sequence comes from Calidithermus terrae, assembly GCF_003574345.1. NCBI lineage: Bacteria > Thermotogati > Deinococcota > Deinococci > Thermales > Thermaceae > Calidithermus > Calidithermus terrae. The sequence continues at coordinate 46,364 of NZ_QXDL01000002.1, read as the reverse complement.
GGTTGAGGCCGAAGGCCTCGAGGGTGTTGAAGGGGGCGTAGGCGATCTCGCCGTAGAGCACCGCGTCGAGGTCGAGGTGGACGTTGCGGAAGTACAGCGACACCGCCAGCACCCCGAGGCTGAAGAGGGCGGGGAAGACCAGCCCGATGGCCGCGTCGTTCTTGATGCGCCCGGTACGGGTGAGCCACTCCACCAGCGTCACGGTGAGCAGCCCGGCCGCGGCGGCGCCCAGCAGCGCCGGGGCCGTGGCCCGCTCGCCCCCGGAGACCCAGAAGGCCAGTACGATGCCGGGGAGCACCGCGTGCGAGATGGCGTCGGCCATCAGGGCCATGCGGCGCAGCACCAGGAAGCTGCCCAGCAGCGCCGAGGCGGTGGAGACGAAGACGGCGGTGAGGACGATGACGAAGTCGGAGCTCACGCGGCACCTCCTGCGCCGCTTTCGGCGCGCGGGTTCAGGGCCTTGGGCAGCACCCGCATGGCCTGCTCGAGGCGGTGGGCCTCGGCGTGGCCCTGCTCGGTGAGCTCCCAGCGCCCCCCGCGCCCGGCCACCCAACCCCGGGCGGCGAGCTCGGCAAGCTCCTCCTTGGCCCGGGCCGCGCTGGTGCGGCGGCGCTGGGCGAGGCTCTCGGGGGTGAGCTCGGCGTGGTTGTAGAGCACGTGGGCGTCGAGCAGCAGGCGCTCGAGGCGGATGCGGCGGCGGTTGTTGCGGGTGCGCCGCCAGTCCCACACCAGCCCGCGCTCGGGGGCCAGCAGCAGCGAGAAGAGGGTGATGAGGCTGGCGGTGAGCACCACCAGCGGGCCGGTGGGCAGGTTCTCGCGGGTGGCCGAGATCACCGCGCCCAGCACGCCCGACAGGACGCCGAAGGCCGCGGAGAGCCAGACCATGGTGCCCAGGCGGTTGGTCCACTGCCGCGCGGCGGCCGCCGGGGCGATGAGCATGGCGGCCATCAGCACCACGCCCACGGTCTGCAGCCCGATCATCACCGCGATCACCGTCAGCGAGGTCAGCAGCGTGCCCAGGCCGCGCACGGGGAGGCCCAGGCTCGAGGCGAAGGCGGCATCGAAGGTGAGCAGCTTGAACTCCTTGTACAACAGGCCCACCAGTAAGAGCGCGACGCCGCCCAAGACGGCCATGGTCAGCACGTCCTCGCCCACGACGGTGGCCGCCTGCCCGAAGATGAACTTGTCGAGCCCGGCCTGCTCGCTGTCGCCGCTGTGCTGGATGAAGGTCAGGAGGCCGATGCCGAAGCCGAAGAAGCCGCTGAGGATCACGCCAAGGGTGCTGTCCTCGGGCAGGCGGGTGCTGCGCAGGACGGCGAGCATCAGCAGCGAGGCCAGCCAGCCCGCCAGGCCCGCGCCCAGCAGCAGGACGAGCGGGGCCTTGGTCCCGGTGAGGAGGAAGGCCAGGCAGATGCCGGGGAGCGCGGCGTGGGCCAGCACGTCGCCCAGCAGGCTCTGGCGGCGCAGCGTGGCGAAGCTGCCCAGCACCCCGCCCACCAGGCCCAACAGCGCCGCGCCCAGCGCCACGTTGCGCAGGGTGTAGTCGGTGAAGATGCCGGCGAGGAGATCCACGGCCTCACCTCCCCACGCTCATGCGCTCGCCGTAGGTGGCCTTGAGGTTCTCGGGCGTGAAGGCCTGCTCGAGCGGCCCGCTGGCGATGACCTGCACGTTGAGCAGGGTGAGGTGGTCGAAGTAGTCGCGCACCGTCTCGAGGTCGTGGTGCACGACCACCACGGTCTTGCCCTGCTTCTTCAGCCCGCGCATCACCTGCAGGATGGCGGCCTCAGTGACCGCGTCCACCCCGGCGAAGGGCTCGTCCATGAAGTAGAGGTCGGAGGCCTGGGCCAGGGCGCGGGCCAGGAAGACCCGCTGCTGCTGCCCGCCCGAGAGCTGGGCGATCTGGCGGTGGGCGAAGGCGGTGAGCCCGACCTGCTCGAGCGCGTGCATCGCCGCCTCGCGCTCGGCCTTGCCGGGCCGGCGGAACCAGCCCAGCCGCCCGTAAAGCCCCATCAGCACCACGTCCAGGGCGTTGGTGGGGAAGTCCCAGTCCACCGAGGAGCGCTGGGGCACGTAGCCGATGCGGCTCCGGGCGGCCTCGAGCGGCTGCCCGAAGAACTGCACGGTGCCCGAGGCCTTTGGGATGAGCCCCAGCACGGCCTTGATCAGGGTGCTCTTGCCCGCGCCGTTGGGCCCGACGATGGCGCAGAGCTGGCCTTCGGGGATGGAAAGGTCCACGTCCCACAGCACGGGCTTCTCGTGGTAGGCCACGGTGAGGTCGCGCACCTCGAGGGGCGCCGCCCGCTGGGGAAGGGCCGAGGCTTGTTCGCTGACGCTGGACTTGATCATGGGTGTTCGCCTCCGAGCAGAGCCGAAACGATGGTTCTGACGTTGTGTTCGACCATGCCGACGTAAGTGCCTTCGGGGGTGCCGGGGTCGCCGGCCGCGTCGGAGAAGAGCTCGCCGCCGATGCGAAGCTCCTTGCCCCGGGCCCGCACCGCCGCCACCACGGCCTCCACCGAGCGCCTAGGCACGCTCGACTCGACGAAGATGGCCCGGATGCCGCGCTCGGCCAGGAAGGCCGCGAGCTCCTGCACGTCGCGGGTGCCGGTCTCGGCCACGGTCGAGACGCCCTGCAGGCCGCGCACCTCGAGCCCGTAGCGCCGCCCGAAGTAGCTGAAGGCGTCGTGCGCGGTCACCATCACCCGCTGCGCTTGGGGGATGCGCCCGATCTCCTCCTTGACCCACGCGTCGAGCGCGCGCAGCCGGGCCTGGTACTGCCGGGTGCGCTCGGCGTAGTAGCCCGCGCCCGCCGGGTCCACCTTGGAGAGCCCCTCCCGCACGGCCTCGGCGGTGTAGGCCCACAGGCTCACGTCGAACCAGACGTGGGGGTCGTAGGTGTAGGTGCCCTCGAAGCCGCCCTCCGGCGCGATGAGCAGCCCGCGGGGGATGGCGTCGGTGATGGCGATGGCCTTGGGCATCTTCTCGAAGAGCTCCACGAGCTTGCCCTCGAGGAACAGCCCGCCGTAGAAGACCACGTCGGCCTGGGTGAGCTTGCGCACGTCCCCGGCCGAGGCCTTGTAGAGGTGGGGGTCCACGCCGGCGCCCATCAGGCCCGTGACCTGCGCCCGCTCCCCGCCGATCTGCTGCACGAGGTCGGTGACGAAGTTGGTGGTCGCCACGGCCCGCACCGGTCGGTCGCCCTCGACGGGCCGCAGGGCGAAGTCTTCGACCTCGCAGGCGCTCAGCAGGAGGGCGAGGGCCAGCGCCCACAGGTGCACGGCCCTCATCCCCCCACCTCCGCGACCCACACGATCTGGGTCAGGGCCACGGGCAGCAGGTAGCGCTCCCCCGCCGCCCGCACGCGCACGCCCTCGGGCACGTGCTCGAGCACCTCCACCAGGGCCCCGGGCCGCAGCCCCAGGTGCGCGAAGAGGTTGAGCGCGTCCTGGTCCTGGCTGCCCACCCGCGCCACCAGGCCCCGCTCGCCGGCCTCGAGCGCCGCCAGCCGGCGCGTGGGCACGCCCTCGGGCAGGTGGAGCTCGGCGGTGGGGATGGGGTCGCCGTGGGGGTCGTGGGAGGGGTGCCCCAGCCACTCGGCGATGCGCTTCTCGAAGGCCTCGGAGATGTGGTGCTCCAGGCGCTCGGCCTCGGCGTGCACCTCCTCCCAGCCGTAGCCCAGCGCCTGGTGCAGGTAGGTCTCCAGAAGGCGGTGGTGGCGCAGCACCTCCAGCGCCACCTTGTACCCCGCCTCGGTGAGCCGCACGCCCTTGTAGGCTTCGTACTCCACCAGCGCGAGCTCGGCCAGCTTCTTGAGCATCCCCGTCACCGACGCGGGCTTGACCTCCATGCGGTCGGCGAGCTCCTGCGTCGAGACGGCGGTGGTGTGCTCGAGGCTCGAGCCCTCCGGCGCGCTGCCCAGCAACAGGATCTGCTTGAGGTAGTCCTCCTGCGCCTCGCTGAGCACGGGGCGGGACAGCGACGTGTTCACAGGCTCCACCCCCTCAGGCGGTAGTACCGCTCCTTAGGCTCGGCGCTGAGCGGGTGGACCCGGTTGAGCCTGCACCAGGTGAGGTGGAACCCCAGGCCCGCCCCCATCGCCCCCAGAACCCAGACCAACGCCCAATCCCCCACCCACGCCGCCAGCAGCGCGGTGACGCCGAAGAACACCACCGGCTTCCTCAAGCGCCGGGCCGGCGGGGTCTTGACCTCGAAGCGCCCGAAGAGCACCTGCCCCAGCGCGTACAGCATCCCTGCAATCGCAAGGCTCATCCACATGACGACCTCCGTATTTAGGTACGCCTACCCAAATATCTGCTAATAGTTTAGGCGTACCTAAAACCGGGTGTCAAGCCTCGAGCCCTCCCGCCCGGTTGTGCTACAATCTGCAAGCGCGTTTTCGTGCGCTCGTAGCTCAGCCGGATAGAGCGAAGGTTTCCTAAACCTTAGGTCGCAGGTTCGAGTCCTGCCGGGCGCACCAGTCCAGGACGCAAATTTACCGGGCTCACCTCGAGCCCGGTTCTCGTTTGACCCCAGGTTTTGACCCCAATAAACTTTAAGCCTTAGCGCTGGGTCGGGTCAGGTCTTCAGGGTCAATGATCCAACCCTTCTTCTCGTGCTGGAGCAGGTGGCGGTAAACCCCAAGGGTGACGTTGGGGTTAGCATGCCCCATCCGCTCGGCTACGAGCTCCAGGGGCGCACCGTTCGCCAACAGGTGCGAACCGAAAGAATGCCTCAGATCGTGAACCCTGGTGGGGGGGAATAGCACCGGCTCGACCCCGGCCTTCTCCGCTTCCTTCTGGCGCTTGGCGTTGATGCCGTCAATGATTCGCCGCAGGGCATGACCCGGCGCGTTGTAGTCCAGGGGCTTGCTTGGGTCGTTGCCGGCGAAGACCCACATCGCACCGGGCGGAGTCACCCCCAGCTTCTCGGCCCACCATTGGCGGTAAGCCTTCAGCCTCTCCAGCGTGGCGAAGGGGATGGGCACGGTGCGGGCGCTGGTGGGGGTCTTGGGGCCGGTGAGCCGGTAGGCGCTCCAGGCCCGGCGAACGGTGAGCGTACCGGCCTCGAAATCCAGATCATCCCACTGCAACCCCAACGCCTCACCCAGCCGCAGCCCGGCGGCCAGCATCAGGCGCAGGGCTAAGGCGGTACGGCGGTCCTTGTGGGCGTCCAGCGCAGCCAAGAGGGCCTGTACCTCGTGGGGCTCGAGGGCGCGTCCGGTCTTCGTCTTGGTCTGACCCCGTGGCGCTTTGATCTTGACCGGGCTCACCGGGTTGCGATACACCAGCTCGAGGTTCAGGGCTTCCTCGAACAGGGTGTGTAACTTCTGCCTGACCCACCGCACGGTACGGAGGCTGTAGCGCTCCATCAGGTCGTCAATCAGGGCGCGAATGTGGGAGGGTTTGACCTCTTGTAGCTTCCTCGAGCCCAAGTCGTCTAGGGCCTCGGGGTCTTTGAGGGAGGGGAGGGCCAGCGATAACTCACGGCGGTAGCTGTCGAGGGTGCTGGGCCTGACTTCCTTCTTCTTGCGGGACAGCCAAGTCTCAGCGAAGCCGACCACGGTGGTCTTGTCCCGGCTGAACTGACCCCGCTCGGCCCTGGTCTTGATCTCGCGGGCTAGGCGCTCAGCTTCGGCGGCGGTAGCGCCGTAGACCGAAATCCTGACCCGGCGGCCATCCTCGAGGACGGACAGCCGCGCCTCATAACGCCCATCCCGGCGCTTTCTGGGCTTATTCGTGAGCCTCGGCATTCGCCACCTCCAGGGCCTCCAGTCCCAGCACCACCACCCGGCCCCGCTGCTCCGGCGGGAGGGCCTTCAGCCGCTCCAGGGCCCCAGCCGGTGCGCGGATGTACACCCGCTCCCCGGCCTCGCCGGTCTCGAACAGCCGCAACCCCCACCGGGCGGCCAGGGCCTCACGTGGGGGTCTTACCAGATGCAGCTTTTCTCCTTTTGGCATATCGGTATTGTACACGGTTGCCCACCGTTTATTTCCGCTAACTGTTATTAAGGGAAATATCCCCCTACCCCCTGCACCGGCAGGGGAAGCACGTCCTGGACGCCACTTCCCGGCTGACCGCGTAAAACGAACGATAAGGCCCCTCGAGGGGAGGGGCCGGGGTGGACATTGGGCTGTTTCGGCGGCCGGGCGTTCCACTGGAACGACTCACTCGGGGTCAGGGGTGTTGATTGCGACGACGTAGTACGGCAGCCCCGGATCGGCCTCGCGGGCCCGCCGGAAAAGCTCACGGGCGCGCTCGAGCTGCTCGGGGGTCAGCGGCGTGGGGTCGGTGCCGGGCAGCTCGTCGCCGTAGACGACGGCGACGAGCACCGGCTCGTCGGCGGAAAGCTCGGCTTCGATGCGTTCTAGACGGCGTTCAAGGTCGCTCATAAGCTCCTCCGGGCGCGGCCCTGGGCCAGCAAAAACAGCAGCCGGCCGGCCTGGAGCCCGTCCGGGCCGGGAAGTCGGCGCTCCAGGGCGGGCCACAGGGTAGGGGGCTCACGCGGGGGCTCGAGGTCGGCGGGGGTGCGGGCGGCGAGGTAGTTGGGCGAAAGAGCCCAATCAATCAGCGCAGCAACGCCGGGCAGCCCCTCGAGCCCCTCCCCCAAAGGCTCATAGATGGGCCCGTCGTGTGCGTCTAGAAGCTGTTGGGCTCGTTCAGGGAGCGTGTCCCACGCTGAGCCGATGAACGGCCCCCAAATTTCGGACCACAACTCCTGCTCGAGTTTGGAGAGACGGCGTTCGGTCATAAAACTTTTCTCATCCTTGGCTGCTGCTGTAGGGCGGCCTCGAGGGCCTGCACCCGCGCCTCGAGGTCGGCCTGCTCGGTGGCTTTGAGGTAGGCCCCGGCGGTGGTCGCCAGGGCGCTGATCGCCTTCAGGCGGGCGTGCACGTCCTGCCCGGCGTCCCGGGCGATGGCCTCGGCCTCGAGGAGCATCCCCCACAGCACGGCCCGGAGCTGTGCCAAGTCGCCGGGTTTACGGCGGCGTAAGCGTTTGGGTTGCGGCGTTTCCATCGCGGGTTCTCCTTCGCACCCCCCCCTACAAATCGACGGGCTCGAGGCAAAGCGGCACCATCAACGTCCCGGACGCGGTTTTCAGCACCAAGAAGGGCTCACCGCCCTCTCCGGCGCGATGGAGGGCGCTCAGGAGCGCATCGGCAAGGCCGGCCTCGAGAATGCTTCGCAAATGCTCGAGCCTCAGAGCCAGCTGCGGGTACTTGCGCATCTCGGGCATGGGCTACCTCCGAATAGACTCGTCTAGCACGTAAGAAACGAGGTCTCTAGCGCTGAGGGGGCGGTCATAAGACCAGTTTCGCGGAGGCCGCCACTGGCGCTCGCCGGGCGAGAGGTCACCATCGGGCTCGAGTCGCAGCACCTCGCCGGCCCCGGCAAGCTCCCGAAGGAGATTCTGGTAGGCTCGCTGCTGCTGCACGGCCTCGACGTGACCGCCGGGCTGGGGGCGGGAGAAGCCCAAAATTTGATAAGTGAGCAGCCTCCACGAGTGGCGTAGGCCGCGCCACTCCTTGAGCAGGCCGGGGGCTTGCTCCAGGAGCGCGTTCAGGGCGGACTCGGCCTCCTCGAGCAGCCCCTCGAGCCGGTCGCGGGTCAGCGCGATGGATTCGGCCAACTGCCGGGCCTCGGTTAGCAGGGCCTCGCGCTGCTGTTGGCGCTCCTGCTGGGCGATGGCGGCCCTGACGGTGGAAATCTCGGCCTCGAGGCTGGAAATCAAATCCTGCGCGGCGCGGGCGCGGGTGATGTGGCTGATTTTATCGTGCAGGTCGGTGGTTTGTGCGGCCTTGGCTTGGGCGGCCTCGAGTTCGGTTCGGGCCTCGGCAAGTTGGGCCTGGAGGGTGGTAAGTGCGTGCAGATCGTTCATTTTGACTCCTTCAAGTTGGAAAGTAGCTTGGGGTCGCGCTTCAACGCCGAGCACCGGCGGGCGGTGGGCGAGGCGGGTGCAGGCGGGTCATGGCTCCCACCACCATTCACCCCGCCGGGGGTCGAGCCAGGCGGTGCCGAGAGCGCGTAGCACCACGCACTCCATCAACCGCCGGCCTCCGACGTGGGGCCAGTGCTGAGCGGTGACGCCCCTGAACCGCCACCGGCCAGGGGCCAGCACCTCGAGCACGCCCTGGGCCTCGGCCAAGCGGTCGTGGTAGCGCACCGGCTCCACGTCCGGGGGCTGCTCGAGGTCGAGCAGGAGTTCGGCGGCCCTGCTGGTGGCGAGGTGTCTCACGGACGGCCTCCCCAAGGGCTGAACACCGCCCAATCCCCGTGCTCGTACTGCGCGGCAGCCTCCAGCGCCGGGCGCGGGTTCCCAGGCTCCACCAGCCTGCACCAGCGGCTCCAGCCGGGCCGGGGGTCCGTCAACTCGAGGATGTAAGGCTTGGTGGGCGCGGCAGCGATGAGGGCGGCCTCGAGTTCGGCCAACACCGGCGGGAGCAGGTGGGGCCAGGGGCTCGACACGGATGCACACACACCGCCATCCACCCGACAACCCGACACTTCAGGGGTTTTCTCGTGCAGAACAGCGTTTTGTGTGTCGGGTGACTCACCCGACAGTAACCCGACAGACCCGACACCCTGCCCGACTGTCGGGTTTGTCGGGTGGGTGTCGGGTAGCCTACCCGACACCTCTTCTATCGTCCTGGACGCTATTTCTTGCGGGTTGTCGGGTTGTCGGGTAGCTTTCGATATATCTGAAAGCAGGGCCTCAAGGTCGAACACGGCTCACCTCCCGAACGCGCGGGTTGACCCGGTAGCGGTGGCGGTCCTGGGGGTCGGGCAGCACCCACCCCGCCTCGGCCAGGGCCTCCACCACCCGGCGGGCCTCGGCGGCGGTGGCGATGCCCGCCACGCCCCGGCGGTATAGCTCCCGCAGGGTGAACCCCTCCGGCTCCCCAGCCTGGAGCTTGCGGGCCAGCTTGAGCACCGGCCCGGTGTCGCCGGTGAGGGCCCTGGCCCAGACCCGCCGGGCGTGGGGTTCAAGCCACAACACGAGGGCGATGGCCCGTTTGAGGGTTGTGACGCTCAGGCGCTCGTACTCCCCGCGCAGCAGGCCCAGCACCAGGGCCAGCCGAGCGGTGAGCCCAAGGCGCTTGCCCAGGTAGGCCCGCCACGCCGTGCTGTGGTCGGGGTGGCGTATGGCGCGCTCGGTCTGGGACTCCCATCGATACCAGAGGGCCTGGGCCTCGGCGTCGAAGGCCAGCGTGCGGGGTGCGGGCCAGGCCCGCACCAGGTTGTACAGCCCCTTGAGGGTGTTGGCATACCGCACGGCCAGGGCCAGGGGCACCGGCGGGCGCTCCTCCACCCACTCCAGGGGCTCGCCGGTCACGAGCACGAAGCGCTGGAGCAGACCGTCGGCCCCGCTCCCTTCCTCCAGGGCCTCACGCACCATTTCTCGGAAAGGCCCCGGCTGCACGAAGCCCAACAAAGTAAGCACCGGCCGCTCGATGTAGCTGGAGCCGCGCACCACGCGGTCAACGTTGACCGGGCTCCCCGAGTAGGCCGCGAGGTAGAAGGCGCGCTCCGAGCCCCGGTCCTCGCGCCTCCACTCGCGAAACAGGCCCGCCAGCTCGTCCTGGAAGGCCAGCAGGCCGGGGTTCTGGGTGAGCAGGTCGGCCAGGGCCTCGCGGGTGCAGTCGGAGGCCAGCAGGCGGGCCTGGGGGGGCTTCTGGGGCTTGGGGCCTCTCTCCCCGCGCTTCTGGCCCGCCCAGGCGTCCAGCTCGGCCTCGTAGGCTTCCAGGGCGCGGCGGTTGTCCTCGCGCAGCTCGGCCTCGATCTCGTGCAGGGGCCGCAAGGCCGCGTTCAAGATCGGGGTTTTCTTCGTCGAAACGTCCATAACCCCGGCCACCCACAAGGCGCTGGACTCCCGCCAACCGGGATTGTCCACGTCGGGGGCGACGAAGGCCCGCCCCCCCACCACCGCGCTCGCGGCGCAGAGCTGGGCCATCGCCACCACCCCCAGGGGCACCCGCAGCCGGTCCGCAAAGGCCAGGGCGTAATCCTCCAGCTCGGGGGGCAGGATCGCCCCCCGAGGGAACTCCCTCAAGGGGGCCTCGCCCAGGGACTCCAGCGGCTCCGGCTCCGGCCACACCTCGGTGGCCTGCACCTCGGGGGCGGCTTTGAGGGCGTCCAGGGCGCTCACGCCAGCACCTCCCCGGCGGCTACCACATCCAGCCAATCACTGCCCGGCACCGGCGGCACCGCCAGCCGCACCTTGCGGCCCTCCGAAAGCAACTTACGGACGAGCTTGCGGGCGGCCTCCAGCCCGGCGGGGTCGTGGTCGGCGGCGATGACCACCTCATCCACCTCGGCGGGTAGCTGCACGGCGGCGAGCCCACCGGCGCTAACGCAGGCCCACGCCGGCCAGCGGGCGGCCTGGTGCACCGCCAGGGCGGTCTCGACCCCCTCGGCCAGGGCCAACGGTTGACCGGACTCAAGGCGGTAGAGCCTGATCGCCCCGCCCAGGGGGTGTGAGCCCTTCGCCAGCCGCCTGCCCAGCCGCCCGCTCCCGTCGGGCTTTAGGTGCGTCAAGTGCATCCCCACCAGTTCCCCGCCGGGGCCGATCGCCCGCGCCAACATCACCGGCTGCTCCCCCCACACCGCCAGCCGGAGGGTGGGGGGCGGCTCGATGGAGAGTCCCCGAGATTTCAAGTACGCCTGGAGCAGGGGATGGCCGGGCGTGGCGGATGCCCACCAGCGGCCCCAGCGCTCCACACGCTCGGCGTCGGGCGTGGCGGGGGCCGGTGCAGGGCGGTAGTAGCCGGGGGCCTCCCAGGGGCGGGCAGTATCGGTGTGCAGGTCGGCCCAGGTCAGCCCCAGGGCCGAGAGAATCGCGTCGGGGGCGCACCCGGCGAAGCAATGGAGAAGGATTTTACCGTCCACGACGCGGATGCTGAGGGCTTGATTGCGCCCCGTACCGTGGGCCGGGCACGTCGCACGCCAGCGGCCCGGCCCGGCGGGGTGCGCGTGGTGTAGGCGCTCGAGGAGCGCATTGGCCGGCAAAGTGGTATAATCTGTATAGCGCATCCCCGCCTCCCTAGGCCCCGCCCGCCCCGGCGGGGTTCTGCTTCGCGTCCAGCAGGGCCTCGAGCTTAGCCCGAGGCACCAAGATGCGGTGCCCAAGCCGCATGGCGGGGATGTCGCCGCGCTGGATGAGCTTCCGGACGGTGTTGCGGTGAATCCCCAGCAGGGCCGCTACCTCCTGCACGTTGTAGGCGAGCTTTTCCATTGTGTTTTCTCCGTCTAGGTCGCAATAAAAACGCCCCTGCATATGCAGGGGCAGCCGTGGATCATCGTTTTCGGGGGTCAGATAGCCCAGACCCCCGTGCAGGACGCACGGGGGGCCTCTGGAGTGGGGATTATGGCGCTGGGGGCGCATAGAGTTAGCCCCCGCACAGGGGCGGGGGCTGTATGGAGACACAATGCTCCACAATAGTGCATCTACGATATGGTACTAACGCACAATATGTCAAGGGGGGGTCATTTCGCATCATCAGAGGCACATTGGGGCACTTGACCCCAGGGCATCCCTACAAACCCTGTCGCGGACGCGCCTAGACCCTCGAGTTTTGACCCCAATTCTGACCCCAATTGACCCCAGTTTTGACCCCAATACGGATGTTTTCCATTGTGCGAGGAAGTGCGAAATTTGCTGTAGCGATGGGCCTAAATGTTGCCTAATGTGCGTGGTTGTTAGGGCCGGTGGGCTTTTCCTAAACCTTAGGTCGCAGGTTCGAGTCCTGCCGGGCGCACCAGTCCAGGGCGTGAAGAACCGGGGTCAGTACGCCCCGGTTCGCTCGTTGGGGCGGGGTTGCTTCCCGCTCAGGCCGTGGGCACCGGGATTCCCTGCACCGGGGCTGCGGGCTCGTCGGCTGCCTGCTCGAGCCCGTGGGCGTAGGTCGCTATGCTGCCGCGAATGGCGGTAGCTTCTACTCCTCCGCGAGGCGTTTGGCTGAGGGTGGCTTGCTCTGAACCCTCACCGCGCCCGCCGGCGGTTACGATCAAGATAGGCTTTAGAAGCCGCAAAGGAGCATGAGGAGATGATCAAGCGTGGATTGCTGTGCCTGATGGTCGTGCTGAGCACCGCTTTTGCCTTTGACCTCCAACAGATCAACCGCAGCCGTTCGGCACTGGTGGGGGCGATTAACGGGGTGCTCGAGGGCGGCGAAGGGAGCTGGCAGTACGTCCCGGGCGTCGGGCTGGTGATCGCCTCGAGGAACACCGGCGACGCCCGCAAGGCCGACGCCCTGGTCCCGATCCTGCGGCAGGTGTTGTTGGGCCTGGGCACGACGGTGCAGGGCCTGGACCCTGAGGACTGGATCGTCCTGGCCTACCGCAACGACGCCCTCGAGCTCGTGATCCGGGTCAAGCCCGGCCGCGCCGACAGCCTCGAGGTCTTCATCGACGGAAAGAAGCAGTGAGGGCGGTTCCCACGAACGCCCCGCGCGGCCGCCCCGGGCAACCGGGGCGGTTGCTTTTGGCGGGCTACTTAGGAAAAAACCGCTGGGTGCGGTTGGTCGCGGCCCGGATGGCCTCCTCCAGCGGCACGTCGCCGTGGAAGGCGCGCTCGAGGTCCTCCGAGACCAGCGTCTCGATGTCGGCCCAGGTCTCCATCAGGGGGACCGCCCGGATGTAGGGGATGGTGTCGAGGAAGACCCGGCTGTTGCGGGGCTTGTTGTTGGGGTCGAGGAAGGCGGGCGACTGGGCCACGCTCTTGAGCGAGGGGACGGTGCGGCCGGACTGGGCGAGGATGGTCTGGCCCTCCCTCGAGTTGGCGAACTCGATGAAGGCCCAGGCCGCGGGCTTGTTGCGGCTGGCGGCGGCCATGAAGAAGGCGTCAGCGTGGAGGATGCCGGCCTGCTCCTTGCCCCGGGGCAGCGGGGCCACGTCCCAGTCGAAGTCCTTGATGTCGCGGTAGGTGGGCACGCCGCGGCGGCTGTTGAGGAACATCGCCAGCGTGCCGTCGAGGAAGCGGTCCTCGCTGGGGCGGGCCCTTTCCAGCAGCTTGTTGGGCACCACCTTGTGCCTCACCTGTAGGTCCATGAACCACTGCAGCGCCTCCTTGGTGGCGGGGGCGTCGAGGGTGAGCCGCTTGGGGTTTTCGGGGTCGTCCACCAGGTCGCCCTTGTTCTGCCAGATGAAAGGGGCCACGCGGAAGATGCTGGCCTCGGTGCCCAGGCCGAACTGGTCGGGGGCGCCGTCGCCGTCGGTGTCCTTGGTGAGGGCCTTGGCGGTCTGGAGGAAGTCGTTCCAGGTCCAGCCCGGCTTGGGGTAGGGCACCTTGGCCTTGTCGAAGAGGTTCTTGTTGTAATAGACCACCAGGCTCGAGAGGTTCTGCGGGATGCCCATCAGCCGCTTGTTGTGGTAGAACGGCTGCACCGCCTCGGGGTAGAAGTCGGCGAGCTTGATCACCTTGCTCTGGGCCACGTAGGCGTCGAGGGGCTCGAGGACGCCCCGCGCGGCGAACTGGGCGTAGCGGCGGTAGTTGAGCAAGAACACGTCGGCGGGGGTGCCGGCGGCGAGGTCGGCGGCGAGGCGGGTGCGGTAGGAGGTCTGGCTGGGGATGTAGAGGACCTCGACCTTGACCTGAGGGTAGCGCTGGGAGAAGGCGGCTACGAGCTTGTCGTAGGCTTCCTTCTCGGCCGGCTCGCCGAAGATCATGAACGTGAAGCTCCCGCCGGGCGCGGCCTGCTGGGCGGCGGCAAAACCCCAGGCTTCCCGCAGCAGCATTCCCCCGGCGACCAACGCCAGACCGATGTAGAGCAGTTTCCGCAGCATCGCTTCCTCCTGATCAGTACGGGCCCTTGCCGCTCCCGCCCAGCCGCGCCGTCCAGTCGCGGAAAAGCTGCCCGTCGAATCCCAAAAAGCGCTGAAGGATCAAAAACAGCAGCAGGACAGGCAACAGCATAACCACCGCCGCCGCCATCAGCAGCGACGAGTCGGTGGAGTCCATCTGCTGGAGCACCTGCAGGCCCACCGGGAGGGTGTAGTTGGCCTCCGAGCGCAGGTAGAGCAGGGGGGAGGTGAGGTCGCTCCAGTAGTAGCTGAAGGCCAGAACGGCCACGGTGAGGCTCGTGGGGCGCGCCAGCGGCATGGCGACGCGGGCCCAGAGGGCAAACACCCCGGCCCCGTCGAGGCGGGCGGCCTCGAGCATCTCCCGCGGCAGGCGGCGGAAGGTCCAGAAGTACAGCAGCACGTAGAACGAGCTGGTCCCGGCCACGGCGGGCAGGATCAGGGCCCAGGGGGTGTCGATGAGGCCCAGGTTCTTGAACAGCAGGAAGCGCGTGAGCCACAGCGCGGTGGTGGGCACCATCATCAGCAGCACCGCCAGGATCACCAGCCGCCGCCGCAAGGGGGGCCTCGAGAGGGCCATGGCGAAGCCCGCCCAGGAGGCGGTGAGCACGGTGAGGGGCACCGCGAACAGCTCCACGAACAGCGAGTTGCGGAGCTGGTTGGCGAGGGGAACCGTCTCGAACAGCCGCACGTAGTTGCGCCAGCCCTCGAGGCCGGGGAGCCACTCGAGCGTGGGCGAGGGCGGCAACCCCAGGGGCCGCAGGGAGGCCACCAGCACCCACCACAGCGGCAGCAGGAACAGCCCGGCCACCGCCAGCCGCAGCAGGAAGCGCAGCGCTCGAGCCAGCCCGCGCGAAAGCCGGTGCGGCTCACTGCTCATCGCTGTACCCCCAGCCGCGCACGACGCGATAAACCAACAGCAGCAAAAGCCCCACGCCCAGCAGCAGGAGCAGCATCATCGCGGCGGCCGTGCCGAAGCGGAAGGAGTCGAAAGCCTCCTGGTACATGCGGAGGGGAAGAAAGAGCGTGGCGTAGTAGGGCCCGCCCCCCGTCATCAAGAACGCGGGCGTGAAGGTGTTCTGCGCGCTCAGGATGACGTCGCGCAGCGTCAGCAGCAGCAGCCAGGGGGCCAGCAGCGGGAGGGTGATGAAGCGGAACTGCTGCCAGCGCCGCGCACCGTCCAGCGCCGCCGACTGGTAATACTCCTCGGGCACGTTCTGCAGCCCGGCCAGCAGCACCACGAAGCCCTCGCCGATCTGGAAAGCCGCCATGATCACGATGGCGAGCAGCGCCGTGTTGCCCTCGGCCAGCCACGGCGAGACGGGCAGGCCTAAAGCCTCGAGCGCCAGGTTGAGCGGCCCGTACACCGGGTTGAAGATCCAAAGCCAGATCAGGGCGTAGGCCACGTCGGGGACGACGGTGGGGAAGAACACCGCCATGCGGAAGAACCCGGCCCCGCGCCCCGGCCGCTGCAGCAGCAGCGCCAGCGCGAGCGCCCCCAGGACGCGCAGGGGCACCGCCAGCACCACGAACACCAGCGAGTTGCGCACCGCCGTCCAGAACAGCGAGTCCTCCCCCAACGCCCGGAAATTGTCCAGCCCCACCCACACCGGAGCCCCCAGCGCGTCATACCGGGTGAAGGCGATGACCAGTGAGAGCAGCGCGGGGAGCGCCACCAGCACGGCGGTCCCGACGAGGTAAGGGGCGAGCATCCCCAGCAGGGCGGTGTGTTCTCGAGCCCCCCGCCGCGCCAGCCAAGCGGCGCCCCGCCTGGGGTGGGGGCGGCTCGAGCGGGCCGGGGGTTCGCGCTCCATACCCTACTCAACGCCCCCGCAGAGGCCGGGGGCGACGCCGGGAAGACGGCCGGGAACCGGGCATGAATTGGCCTGCACCTGTTTTTCATACCGGATTTGCCTCCAGGCGAATGCCCGAGCGGGCACATTTGGGGTGTCGGTGGTCGATAGCCGATAGCCGATAGCCGATAGCCAAGCGCACAGCGAGGGTCGTACGTCGTACGTCCTACGTCGTACGCACGACGCCAAACGCAAGACGCCTTGTTCCCCCCTTAGCAAGGGGTGCCGGGGGGATACCCCCTCCCCACGGGAGGGGTTTCACCACGGGCCACGAGCTGATGGCTGACGGCTGAGGGCTGACAGCTTAAAGCTCATCGCTTTGCTACACTTGAGAATGTTGGCGGCCCTGCCGCTCCTTTTTCGTGGCCCCGGAATCCCTCCGGCAAGCCCCTGAGGTACGAATGAAGACACACATCATCACCTACGGATGCCAGATGAACGAGTACGACACCCATCTGGTCAAGTCGGAACTCGCTTCCATCGGGGCCCAGTTCGTTGACTCCATCCCCGAGGCCGACTTTGTGCTGGTCAACACCTGTGCGGTGCGCGGGAAGCCGGTCGAGAAGGTTCGTTCGCTGCTGGGCGAGCTCCGCAAGGAGAAGGAGAAGCGCGACCTGATGGTGGGCATGATGGGCTGCTTGGCGCAACTCGAGGAGGGCCAGCAGATCGCGCGCAAGTTCGCCGTGGACGTGCTGCTCGGCCCGGGCGCGCTCACCGAGATCGGCAAGGCGATCGAGGCCAAGAACCGCTTCTGGGACCTCTCCTTCCGCGAAGAGCTCACCCACCACCTGCCCCCGGCGCCGCAGGGCCAGCTCTCGGCCTTCGTCAGCATCATCCGTGGGTGCAACCACCACTGCACCTACTGCATCGTGCCCACCACCCGCGGGCCCGAGGTCTCCCGCCACCCCGACCTGATCCTGCGCGAACTCGAGCAGCTCAAGGCAGCGGGCGTGCTCGAGGTGACCCTGCTGGGCCAGAACGTCAACTCCTACGGCAACGACCAGCCGGGCTTCCCCAAGTTCGGGGAGCTGCTGCGCCGGGTGGGCCAGGTCGGCATCCCCCGCGTCAAGTTCACCACCTCCCACCCGGTCAACTTCACCGACGAGGTGATCGCCGCGATGGCCGAGACGCCGCAGGTGTGCAATTATATCCACCTGCCGGTGCAGTCGGGCTCCAACCGGGTGCTGCGCCGCATGGCCCGCGAGTACCGCCGCGAGTGGTACCTAGACCGCATCCGCGCCATCAAGGAGGCCATCCCCGACGTGGTGCTCTCCACCGACATCATCGTGGGCTTCCCCGGCGAGAGCGAGGAGGACTTCGAGCAGACCCTCACCCTCTACGACGAGGTGCAGTACGACTCGGCCTACATGTTCATCTACTCCCCGCGCCCCGGCACGCCGAGCTACAAGCACTTCCAGGACCTGCCCCGTGAGGTCAAGGTCGAGCGGTTGCAGCGCCTGATCGAGAAGCAGAAGGAGTGGAGCTACAAGAAGAACCAGCAGTGGGTGGGCCGCACCGTCGAGGTGCTCGTGCGCGGCAGCGCCAAGGACGAGGGCTACGCCGAAGGCCACGACCGGGGCAACCACCCGGTGCTGATCCCCGCCGCCCAGGCCCCCCGGCCCGGGCTCTACCAGGTCGAGGTCAAGCAGGCCACGCCGCACATGCTCTTCGGGGAGGTGGTGGGGTCGCAGGAGGCGGCCACCATCCCGCTGATGATGGCGTAGGTTGGTGGGTTGAACGCCGGGCGTGAGAGGCCGATAGCCAATAGCCGATAGCTGAACGCCGGACGCGCGTCGTACGTCCTACGTCGTACGCAAGACGCAAAACGCCAAACGCCTTGTTCCCCCCTTAGCAAGGGGTGCTGGAGGGATACCCCCTCCCCGCACACGGGGAGGGGTGAACCACCAGCCACAGGCCCGTTCGGCCGCCGGCGGCTCCCGTGCCTGCCCTCCTTCTTACCCCTAGCCTTAGGGGCCTCCCGGCGGTATGTTGAACCCATGCAACCGCGTTTCCTCATCGCCGGGCTTGTCGGGGCGGCGGTTTTCGCCATGAGCCTGGCTACTTTTCGCTGGAACCTCCCAAGCTTTGCCGTCTCGAGCCTCCTCGCCCTGCTGGCGGGCTGGCTGACCCTGAGGTGGAACCTCCGGCTCGACCTCGGGGGCCTGGGTCCGGCGGCCCGCGAACGCGTGGCGATGCAGGTCGCCTGGCGCAAGGGTGGCAGGATTACCCCGGAGCAACTCGCGCGGGTGGCGGGGATGTCCCCCGAGCAGGCCCGGCAAACGCTCGAGCTCCTCGCCAGCCGCGACCTTTGCCGCAAGGAAGGCGCCGTTTACGTCTTCTACCCTAAACGCGCCTGAGCCGCCGCCGTGAGCCAGCCGGACGCCGGGATCGTGGTGTTGGGCGCGGGCATCGCGGGCCTGAGCGCGGCCCGGCTCCTGCACGAGGCGGGGCACCGGGTGCGGGTGGTCAGCCGGGAGCTGGGCGAGGCGAGCCGGGTGCCCGAGCCCCTGCTCAACCCGGTGCGGGGCAGGCGCGGCGCGGTGGCCCCCGAGGCCGAGGAGGCCCTCGAGGCCCTCTGGGGCTTCTACCCCCGCTTCACCCCCGTGCGCCAGGGCATCCTGCGCCCGGTGCCCCCGCCCGAGCGCGAGGCGTGGCAGGCGCGGCTCGAGGGCCGCGGCATCCCCCACGCGTGGCTCGAGGAGGGCCTGTACCTGCAGAGCGCGGGCTGGCTCGAGTCCACCCCCCTGCTGCACCGCCTGGCCGAGGGCCTGGACATCGTGTGGGCCGGCGTGGAGAGGCTCGAGGGGAACACGCTGTGGCTCGAGGACGGGCGGAGCCTCACGGGCGAGGTGCTGGTCTACGCCGGCGGGGCCGGCGGGGCCCACCTGGCCGGGCTCGGGGGGCGCTTCACGCCGGGCTCGGTGCTCATCACCCGCGAGCACTTCAAGCAGGCCCGCTCCTACGGCGTCTACGTGGCCGGGCACAGCCTGGGCGGGAGCTACCTGCCGCACCAGGACCGCTACTCGCCCCACCGCATCCGGCCGCAAGAGGTCGAGTGGCTGCTCTCGGGCGCCGAGCAACTGCTGGGGTACCGGCCGGAGTGGCGCTCGAGCTGGAGCAGCGTGCGCTACCGCCTCGACCGGGACTACCTCAAGAAAATCCCCGGCGGCTACGCGCTCACCGGGTTCGGCTCGGCGGCCTATTTTTACGCGCCGCTGTACGCGCGGCGGCTGTTGGCGAAGCTCTAGCCCCCGTAGCGGTGCAGCAGGGCGAACCAGGCGATCAGGACCAGTGCCGTAACAACCACGAAAGCGATGACGCGACCCATGGCCCTGATTATCCCAGTTCCGGGGGGCTTGCTAAAGTAGCATTCGAATGCTACTATCTGTTCTTGCGTCCGCCAAGACGCCGGGAAAGTCGGGTTCCTGGAGGCAAAGGCCCAGGCTCTGCAAGCCTGGCTGGCGCCCCCGCGCTTCGCGGAGGGGCGTACCGCCGAAAGCGACCGGACCTACCGCCGCGCGATTAGCTCAGCGGCAGAGCACGCCCATGCCGGGCGAGGGCGTGGGTTCGAATCCCACATCGTGCTCCACAGGATTAGCTCAGTGGGAGAGCACCGGAGGCTACTCCGGCAGTCGCGGGTTCGAATCCCGCATCCTGACCTTCCGACTCGTAATCGGAGTGGGTCAAACACCCTGAAAAGGTGTCCTTTGGGTAAAGGCGAAAGCCGAGAAGGTTCGAATCCTTCACCGCGCCGCCAGGCGCACCACAACCCCTGCCCAGGTCGTTCCCGGCTCCTGGAGGGGCGGGCCCCTCCGGAGCAGCAGCGAAGGACCCGGCGAGCGTGGGACAGCAGCGCCCGAGTGCGCGTCTTCCCCCGGCCAGATCCGCGTCAGGTTCGCCACGCGCGGTGCGGCCTGCGGGACCACCGCATGTGGGCCGAGGAGAGCCTCCGGGCCGAGCTCGAGGCCGCCCCAAGCCCTTAATCCGGCCTGCTGCAAACGCTGATGAGGACGAGTGCTCGTCCTTTCGCCCGCTCCGTAGCTGTGGGGGCCCTGGGGCAGGGCCTTTTTGCCCCAACCGGGAAGCCGCTTCCCGTGCGAATACCCTGCGTGCTTGCGACCTTGGGGAGGCACGCGACCGAAGGAGGAGGTGAACTCCGATGTTCAAGAGCCTACGTATCAAGCAGCACGAGCGCGGCCTGCTCTACCGCTGGGGCGACTTCCGCGCGGTGCTCATGCCCGGCCTGCACCGCCTGCTGGGCCAGGGCTGGAGCGTGCAGAAGTACGACCTGAGCGAGCCCGAGGCCACCATTCCCAACCTCGAGTTCCTCCTCAAGGCCCGCCCCGACGTGCTGGCCGAGCATTTCACCGTGGTCAAGACCGGCCCCGCCCAGGCGGCGCTGGTGCGGCTGGGCCAGGGCTGGATCACCGTGGGCCCCAACCAGCTCCGCGCCTTCTGGAAGGGCTTCGTGGAGGTCGAGGCGCAGGTGTTCGACCTCGAGACCGGCTTCGAGCTCCCTGCCGAGTACGCCAAGCTGCTCAAGGACAAGAGCCTGGCGGGCCTGCAGATGGTGCAGGTCGCCGAGTCGCAGATCGGGTTGCTCTACGACCGCGGCAACTTCGTGCGCCCCCTCGAGCCCGGCACCTACGGCTTCTGGACCTTCGAGCGCAAGATCACCGTCCACACCTACGACCGCACCCAGCCCGTGCCCAACCTGCCCCTCGAGGACGTGCTGCTCGAGCGCCACCCCGGCTTCGTGGCCCAGTACTGCGAGTCGGTGCAGCTCGGCGCCGCCCAGGTGGCCCTGGTGCGCCACAAGGGCAAGGTGATCGCCGTGCTGCCCCCCGCCAGCCGCAAGCTGTTCTGGAAGGGCGTGGAGGTGGAGGTGCTCGACACCCTCGAGCGCTTCAAGCTCAGCCCCGCGCTCGCCGCCGAGCTGGTGAGCGGCCTGCCCGAGGTGGCCCACCTCAGCCTCAAGCACCTGCACGTGCGCGAGGTGCCCGCGCAGCACGTGGGCCTGCTCTACGTGGACGGCGCCTTCCGCGAGACCCTGGGCCCCGGCCTGCACGCCTGGTGGGTCTTCGGCCGCGCCCTCAAGAGTGAGGTGCTCGACACCCGCCTGCAGACCCTCGAGGTCTCGGGCCAGGAGATCCTCACCAAGGACAAGGTGCCCCTGCGCCTCAACCTCACCGCCGGCTACAAGGTCGCCGACGCCGTGGCCGCCAAGGCCAAGCTCGCCGACGTGGAGGGCTACGTCTACAAGGAGCTGCAGTTCGGCCTGCGCGCCGCCGTGGGCACCCGCACCCTCGACGAGCTGCTGGAGGACAAGGGCCTCATCGACCGCGAGGTGGCCGCCTACATCGCCCGCAAGACCGAGGGCTACGGCCTCGAGGTCGAGAGCGTGGGCGTGAAGGACGTCATCCTGCCCGGCGAGATCAGGGCCATCCTCTCGAGGGTGGTCGAGGCCGAGAAGGCCGCACAGGCCAACGTGATCCGCCGCCGCGAGGAGACCGCCGCCACCCGCAGCATGCTCAACACCGCCAAGGTGATGGAGGACAACCCCATCGCCCTGCGCCTGAAGGAGCTGGAGGTGCTGGAGCGCATCTCGGAGAAGATCGAGCGCATCAGCGTGGGCTCGCTGGACAGCGTCCTGAGCGAGCTGGTGAGCATCAAGAAGTGACGTCGGGCCGAACGCAAGACGCAAAACGCCGTAGGGGCAGGCACGAGACCTGCCCCTGCCCGCAAAGGCCAAGCCCCGGTGCGAAACCGGGGCTGCTGTTTTGTTCGGGAGACCTACGCGCCCGCGCCGGGCTGGGTGCGGTTCTCGCCGGGCTGCACCACGGGCATCACGGGCTCGGGGAGCAGGAGGGTCTTGAGGACCTCGCTCACGTCCTCGGCCAGGGTGATCTCGAGGCCGCGGCGGATCTCGTCGGGGATGTCCTGGAGCTGGGCCTCGTTCTCCTTGGGCACGATGATCTTGCTGATGCCGGCCTGGTGGGCGGCCAGGAGCTTCTCCTTCACGCCGCCGATGGGGAGCACCTTGCCGCGCAGGGTGACCTCGCCGGTCATGGCGATGTCCATGCGGGCGGGGCGGCGGGAGAGGGCCGAGGCGAGGGCGGTGGTCATGGTGATGCCCGCGCTGGGGCCGTCCTTGGGCGTAGCACCCTCGGGCACGTGCACGTGGATGTCGTACTTGGTGTGGAAGTCCTCGGGGAGGCCCCACTCCTGGGCGTGGGCGCGCAGGTAGGTGAAGGCGGCCTGGGCCGACTCCTTCATCACGTCGCCCAAAGAGCCGGTGAGCACGATCTTGCCGGTGCCGGGGACCGCGACGGCCTCGATGGTGAGCAACGTGCCGCCCACGGGGGTCCAGGCCAGGCCCTGTGCGGTGCCCACGCTGGGCTCCTTCTCGGCCTTGTCGGGGCGGAACTTGGGGATGCCCAGGTAGGCCGGGACCTCAGGGGCGTCCACGACGCGCTGGCCCTCCCAGGAGGACTCGAGGAAGTTCTTGGCCCCCTTGCGGGCGATCTTGCCCAGCTCGCGCTCGAGGTTGCGCACGCCCGCCTCGCGGGTGTACTCGTTGATGACCCGGTCGATGGCGCCGTCGCTCACGGTGAGCTTGCCCTCCATCCCGGCTTCCTTGACCTGGCGCGGCAGCAGGTACTGCTTGGCGATGTTCTGCTTCTCGTAGTTGGTGTAGCCGGGGATCTCGATGACCTCCATGCGGTCGAGCAGGGGCCGCGGGATGGTCTGGAGGGTGTTGGCGGTGGTGATGAAGAAGACCTTGGAGAGGTCGTAGGCCACGTCGAGGTAGTGGTCGGTGAAGGTGTTGTTCTGCTCGGGGTCGAGCACCTCGAGCATCGCGCTGGCGGGGTCGCCGCGCCAGTCGGCGCTCATCTTGTCGATCTCGTCGAGGAGGATCACCGGGTTGATCACCCCGACCTGCTTCATGGCCTGGATGATCTTGCCGGGCAGCGCCCCGATGTAGGTGCGGCGGTGGCCGCGGATCTCGGCCTCGTCGCGCACGCCGCCCAGGGAGATGCGGTGGAACTGGCGGTTCATGCTGCGGGCGATGGAGCGGCCCAGGCTGGTCTTGCCCACGCCGGGAGGCCCCACGAGCACGAGGATGGGCGCCTTGTTGCGCACCTCGAGGCCCTGGGTCATCTGGCGCACGGCGAGGTACTCCAGGATGCGCTCCTTCACGTCCTGCAGGCCGTAGTGGTCCTCGTCGAGCACGGCGCGGGTCTTGGTGATGTCGAGGACCTCGTCGTCGGCCTTGCTCCAGGGCACGTCCACCAGCCAGTCGAGGTAGGTGCGGGCCACGGTGGCCTCGGGGCTGCCCTGCTGCATGCGCTCCAGGCGCTGCAGCTCCTTGAGGGCCTTCTGCTTGACGGCCTCGGGCATCCCGGCGGCCTCGATCTTGCCGCGCAGCTCCTCGAGGTCGTTGCCCCCGTCCTCGCCGCCGAGTTCCTTCTGGATGGCCTTCATCTGCTCGCGCAGGTAGTACTCGCGCTGGTTCTGGTCCATCTGCTCCTTGACCCGCGCCGAGACGCGCTTGTCCATCTCGAAGCGCTCGAGGTCGCGCGTGAGGAACTCGAGGACCTTCTTCAGCCGGGCCTCGAGGTCGAAGCTCTCGAGCACGGCCTGCTTCTCCTCCACGCTCCAGGTGGCGTGGTGGGTGATGGTGTCGGCCAGCACGCCGGGGTCGCCGGTGGCGCGCAGGTTGTCGAGCTGGTAGCGGTCGAGCCGCAGCGACTTGTGCCCGGCGACGTAGCGGTCGAAGGCGTCCTTGATCTCGTCGATCAGGACCCGGCCCAAAGTCTCGTCGCGCAGGGCGGTCTCGTTCTGTACCTCGCCGCGGGCCCGCAGGTAGGGCCCGGCGACGTAATCGATGAGCTGTACCCGGCTGCGGGCTTCGACCATGACCTGCATGGTGCCGTCCGGCAGCCGCATGGCTTGCTTGACTACGCCCAAAGTCCCAACGCCGTAGAGGTCGTCGGGGGACGGATCATCCACCTCGGGGTCGCGCTGCGCCACCAGGAAGATGAGCCGGTCGGCCCCCAAGGCCTCCTCGATTGCCCGCTTGGACTTCGCGCGTCCCACTTCCACCGACGTGGTGGCGTGAGGCGGGATGACCGTCGAGCGCAAGGGAATGACCGGCAATTCAAGACGCATTCTCTTCCTCCATGTCCCGCCTACCAAACCGTCGCTCCACGGCGGGAAAGAACGACTTATACGGATTCTACAACCCCCCCTCCCGTCAATAGGGTCAGAAGGCACACTTAGGGAACTTGAGCGTCACTTTATCAATTATGATGAACGCCCTCACGACACACGGCAGGGGAACAGGGAGGGTCACTGGGATATACGCGTGCGGCCAGCCTGCCGGATGGCCCCGGCCTTCAGGCCAGCCGCTCGACGCGGTGGACGTTGCCCAGGATGAGCTCGAGCCGCAGCCGCTCCCCGGCCTGCGGGGCGGGGGAGAGGAAGGTGTCCTGGAAGCGCACGCGCACGGCGCCCTCGCCGGTCTGGAGCACCACGTCGTAGAACACCGCCCCGTGGATGCTCACGGCCTGGGCCTGCAGCACGGTGCCCTCGAGGGTCTGGTGCATCAGAACAGCACCACCTTGGCGACGAGGTTTTCGAAGCTCAGGGTGCCGCTGGTGAGGCCCAGGTTCTCCAGCTTGACCCCGATGTAGAGGGTCTGGTTGTTGACGCCGCTGGTCAGGTGAGCCCCCGACCACTTCACGGCGGAGGTGCTGCTCTTGCGGAAGTCGAGCGTGCCCAGGTCGTCCATCGTGGCCGCGTCGAAGCTGCCGCAGCGGAAGAAGCCCCCGCTGCTGGCGCAGTTGGGCTCCTGGTCGGTCGCGTAGAAGTGCAGCACCCCCTGGCCCGTGAACCTCGCCGTCCCCTCGAGGCCGATCTCCTTGACCCCGACCGGGGGCTTCTGCAATTGCTGGGCCTTCTGGAAGTAGATGGCCCCGTCGGAGATCAGGCTGACGTTGACGGGCTCGGCGGTGATGGCGATGGACAGCGGCGCGCCGCTGCAAGCGGCCAACAGGCCGCCTAGGGCGACGGAGAGAAGAAAACGCCTCATAGGCCGAACTATACCCGCCTTGTCTGAGAAAAGTTGAGACTTGTGCACCCAGGGCACGTGAACTTCGGCGCAAAGTTATGCAGCGCCGCTCTTGACAGCCTTCGGCACGAAGTAGAAGCATAGAGCCAAGGGTTAAATCAGCTCCCGCGAGGGCTCGAACCTTCTTGGTGATTATTCACACAGGAGGTCGTGTGGCAGTTTGCATGGGAGGCACGGCGGCCCGCAGGCCTCGGCGGCAGGGCGAGAAAACTTGCACCGCTGTGGGGGCCGGCGGCCCTCGCCCGCGGTTTTTGGACACTGTGTCCATTGCGTGTGCCGCTCGAGAAGCCCTAGCCTTAGCACAAACCGAACCCTTTAGCTCTGCAGGATCTGGGGCCAGCGGCCCCGCAGGAGGCCAGACGTGAACGATCGCCAGATTATCCGGCCTGAGGAGGTGTTGGCGGAGTACTACCCGCCCCTCACCGACCACGAAGCGGCGGTGGAGGCCAACCGCTGCCTCTACTGCTACGACGCGCCCTGTACCCACGCCTGCCCCACCCACATCGACATCCCCAAGTTCATCAAGAAGATCGCCACCGAGAACGTGGTGGGCTCGGCCCGCACCATCCTCGAGGCCAACCTCATGGGCGCGACGTGCGCCCGGGTGTGCCCGGTGCAGGAGCTGTGCGAGGGCGCTTGCGTGCTCAACGCCGAGGAGAAGCCCATCATGATCGGGCGGCTGCAGCGCTACGCCACCGACTACGTCTACAGCCGGGGCATCGACGTGTTCAAGCCCGGCCCCCCCACCGGCAAGAAGGTCGCGGTGGTCGGCGCGGGCCCGGCGGGGCTCACCTGCGCGGGGGAGCTCGCCAAGCTGGGGCACAGCGTCACGGTCTTCGAGCGGCGCGAGCTGCCCGGGGGGCTCTCGACCTACGGCATCATCGCGCTGCGCGAGCCGGTGGAGGTCGCGCTGGCCGAGGTGGAGATGGTCAAGCGGCTGGGGGTGGAGGTGAAGACCGGCATGGAGCTCGGCGCCAACCTCTCCTTCGAGCAGATCCGGCGGGAGTACGACGCGGTATTCCTGGGCGTGGGGCTGGGGGCGGTGCCCGCGCTGGGCATCCCCGGCGAGGAGCACATCGTCGATGGGCTGAGCTATATCGAGGCCAGCAAGATGAACCCGCAAGGCCTCGAGGTAGGCCGCAACGTGGCGGTGATCGGGGCGGGCAACACCGCCATCGACTGTGCCACCGTCGCCAAGCGGCTGGGCGCCGAGCGCGTGACCATGGTCTACCGCCGCACCGACGCCGAGATGACCGCCTACCCCCACGAGTACGAGTTCGCCAAGAAGGAGGGCATCGAGTTCCGCTTCCTCACCCAGCCGGTGCGCGTGATCGTCGAGGGCGGGAAGGTGGCGGGGCTCGAGTGCGTGCGGATGGAGCTCGGCGCCCCCGACGCCTCGGGCCGCCCGGCGCCGCGGCCCGTCCCCGGCTCGGAGTTCGTGCTCCCCGCCGACCAGGTGGTCAAGGCCATCGGGCAGGAGAAGCCCGCGCTGGCGCAGGCGCTGGGGCTGCAGACCGAGAAGGGCTACATCAAGGTCAACGACGACCTCGAGACCAGCCTCCCCGGCGTGTACGCGGGCGGCGACTGCGTGCGGGCGAAGGGCTCGGCCTCGACGGTGATGGCGGTGGAGGACGGCAAGCTCGCGGCCTTCGCCATCCACCGCAAGCTGGTGCCGCTTCGCGCGGCGGCGGACGACTAGCGACTCTCTACGCCGAACCCTCCCCGCGTAGGGCGTAGGACGTAAGACGCGACTGAAAGGAGCACTATGGCTGACCTTCGCATCAATTTCGCGGGAATCCGGTCCCCCAACCCCTTCTGGCTGGCCTCGGCGCCGCCGACGAACTCGGGGGCGCAGATCCACAAGGCCTTCGAGTACGGCTGGGGCGGGGCGGTGTGGAAGACCATCGGGGCGCCGGTGCTCAACGTGTCCAACCGCTACGGCGCCTGGCACTACGGCGGGCAGAAGATGCTCGCCATCAACAACGTCGAGCTCATCTCCGACCGGCCCTTGGAGGTCAACCTCCGGGAGATCCGCGACGTCAAGCGCCACTGGCCCGACCGCGCGGTGATCGTCTCGGCGATGGTGGAGTCCACGCCCGAGGCCTGGCGCGACATCGTCCTCAAGATCGAGGACACCGGCGCCGACGGCATCGAGCTCAACTACGGCTGCCCGCACGGCATGAGCGAGCGCGGCATGGGCAGCGCGGTGGGGCAGGTGCCGGAGTACTGCGAGCAGATCACGCGGTGGGTGATGGACGTGGCGAAGATCCCCGTGATCGTCAAGCTCACGCCCAACATCACCAACATCGTCTACCCGGCGCGGGCCGCCGTGAACGCCGGGGCCAACGCGCTCAGCCTCATCAACACCATCAACTCGATCGTGGCCGTGGACCTCGATACGCTCGAGATCACCCCCAACATCGGCGGCAAGGGCGGGCACGGGGGCTACGCGGGCCCGGCGGTCAAGCCCATCGCGCTCAACATGCTCTCGGCCCTGGGCACCGACGAGGTGGTGCGCCGCTCGGGGCTGCCCATCTCGGGCATGGGCGGCATCAGCACCTGGAAGGACGCCGCCGAGTTCTTGCTGCTGGGGGCCAGCAGCCTGCAGGTGTGCACCGCCGTGATGCACTACGGCTACCGCATCATCGAAGACCTCTGCGACGGGCTTTCGAACTGGATGGACTCCAAGGGCTTCAAGAGCGTGGACGAGGTGGTGGGCAAGAGCCTGCACCGCATCTCCGACTTCAAGGACTTCGACCTCGCCTTCCGCGCCGTCGCCCGCATCGACCCCGACAAGTGCATCAAGTGCAACCTCTGCTACGTGGCCTGCAACGACACCGCCCACCAGTGCATCGACCTGGTGGACGCGAACGGGAACCTGGTGCAGCCCTACAGCTACGACGTGCGCTCGAATGGCAAGCACGAGGCCGTGGGCTCGCGCCCGCAGCCGGTGGTGCGCGAGGAGGACTGCGTGGGCTGCCGGCTGTGCCACAACGTCTGCCCGGTGGAAGGCTGCATCGAGATGGTCGAGGTGCCCTCGGGCCGCGCCAGCGTCACCTGGGACCAGCTCACCAAGGCCCGCCCGGAGGTGGGCTCGGACTGGGAGGCCATGGAGCGGTACCGCGAAGAGGTTGGGATCGAGATCCACTAGAGCGCTGCCGAAGCCGTTCGGCAGCGGCGACCGCGAGGCTTGGGTAGTTGCGCCTGGGACGGAGCAGAACGCTACGAGGGTAATAGACTGTGACCATGGTCAAACCGATGCCCAAGCCAATGAGCGTGGCCGAGTACCTCAGCAGCGAGCGGGACTCCCCTGAGCGCCGGGAGTACGTGGGCGGCCAGGTGTACGTGATGGCGGGCGGGAGCAGCCGCCACAACCGCATCGCGGGAAACATCCACGCCCTGTGTTGGCAGATGGCTCAGGACCGGTCATGCCGGGTGTACCAGGAAGGGATGAAGCTCCGCGTAGGCAAGGAAGGCGGCTACGACACGGAGCAGGCCTTCTACTACCCCGACGTGATGGTGGTGTGCGGCAGGCCTGTGCCGGACGAGTACTATGAGACCGAGCCCTGTATCCTCGTCGAGGTGTTGTCCCCTACGACCGCGAGCATCGACCTGCGGGAGAAGCGGCTCGAGTACGCCCGTATCCCCAGCCTGCGCACCTATCTGATCGTTGACCAGGACAGCCTGTTCGTCCGTCACTGCTGGCGGGACGAGGAAGGTCACTGGCAGCAACAAGACCTCACCGGCGACGGCTACATCCCGCTGCCCTGCCTGGGCGGTCAGCTTTCGCTGCCGCAGATCTACCGAGGGGTTTTCGAGTAGGGCCAGACCAGCGAGAACGAGGTGCCCATGGGACTGCTGATCAAAAACGGCGAAATCGTCACCGCCGACTCCCGCTACAAAGCCGACATCTACGTCGAGGACGAGACCATCACCCGCATCGGGCGGGGCCTCGAGGCCCCCCCCGGTACCGAGGTGATCGACGCGACGGGTAAGTACGTCTTTCCCGGCTTCATCGACCCCCACGTGCACATCTACCTGCCCTTCATGGCGACCTTCGCCAAGGACACCCACGAGACCGGCAGCATCGCCGCGCTGGTGGGGGGTACGACCACCTACATCGAGATGTGCTGCCCCTCGCGGGGCGACGACGCGCTCGAGGGCTACCACCTGTGGAAGAGCCGGGCCGAGGGGCAAAGTGCGTGCGACTACACCTTCCACATGTCGGTGACGAAGTTCGACGACAAGACCGAGGCCCAGCTCCGCGAGATCGTGGCCGACGGGATCAACTCCTTCAAGATCTTCCTGTCGTACAAGAACTTCTTCGGCGTGGACGACGGGGAGATGTACCAGACGATGAGGCTGGCGAAGGAGCTGGGCGTCATCGTCACCGCGCACTGCGAGAACGCCGAGCTGGTGGGGCGCTTGCAGCAGAGCCTGCTGGCGGAGGGCAAGACCGGCCCCGAGTGGCACGAGCCCAGCCGACCGGAGTCCGTGGAGGCCGAGGGGACGAACCGCTTCGCGACCTTCCTCGAGACCACCGGCGCCACCGGCTACGTGGTGCACCTCTCCTGCAAGCCCGCCCTGGACGCGGCCATGGCCGCCAAGGCGCGCGGCGTGCCCATCTACGTCGAGTCGGTGATCCCGCACTTCCTCCTGGACAAGACCTACGCCGAGCGGGGCGGGGTGGAGGCCATGAAGTACATCATGTCGCCGCCCCTGCGCGACAAGCGCAACCAGAAGGCCTTGTGGGACGCGCTGGCCCAGGGCTTCATCGACACCGTGGGCACCGACCACTGCCCCTTCGACACCGAGCAGAAGATGCTGGGCAAGGACGCCTTCACCGCCATCCCCAACGGCATCCCCGCCATCGAGGACCGGGTGAACCTGCTCTACACCTACGGGGTGAGCCGGGGCCACCTCGACCTCCACCGCTTCGTGGACGCCGCCAGCACCAAGGCCGCCAAGCTCTTCGGGCTCTTCCCCCGCAAGGGCACCATCGCGGTGGGCTCCGACGCCGACCTGGTGGTCTACGACCCCAGCTACCGCGGCACCGTCTCGGCCCGCACCCAGCACGTCAACAACGACTACAACGGCTTCGAGGGCTTCGAGATCGACGGGCGGCCCAGCGTGGTGACGGTGCGCGGCAAGGTGCAGGTGCGCGACGGGGCTTTCGTGGGCGAGAAGGGGCGCGGCAAGCTGCTGCGGCGCGAGCCGATGTACTTCTAGGGGGTATGAGGCGATGCCTATCCCGCCCGAGAAGCTCGCGCTGTTCATGTTCGCCTTCCTGCCGCAGTCCGTGGACCCCGCGCGAGGCAGCCCAGCGGCGCAGATGCTCGCGCTGGGGGCGCTCTTCACCCTTCTGGCCCTGCTCTCCGACGGCCTCTACGCCCTCCTCGCCGGGGGCGTGGGGAGCTGGCCCCAGCGCAACCCCCGCTTCCTGCGCCGGCAGAAGTACGTGACCGGCAGCGTGTACATCGGGCTGGGCGTGGCCTCGGCCTTGGCCGGTCCCAGCCAGAAGTAGCCGTACTCGAGGTGCCTGTGACCCAATCCCAGCCCAACCCCCACCCAACCCCTGCCGCCCAGAGCCTGGTGTCGGTGAAGGACGTCTCGATGGTGTTCCCCACCGGCACCGTGGCCCTGCAGAACGCGAGCCTCGAGATCGCCGCGGGCGAGTTCATCTCGCTCATCGGGCCCTCGGGCTGCGGCAAGACCACCCTGCTGCGCCTGCTGGCCGACCTGATCCAGCCCACCTCCGGCAGCATCCGCGTCGGCGGCAAGACCCCGGAGGAGGCGCGCAAGAGCCGGGCCTACGGCTACGTCTTCCAGGCCCCCACCCTCATGGAGTGGCGCACCGTGCTGCAGAACGTGATGCTGCCGCTGGAGGTGATGGGCGTGCCCAAGGCCGAGCACAGACCCCGCGCCGAGCGCATGCTGGCGCTGGTGGGGCTGGAGAAGTTCGCCCGCCACTACCCCTGGCAGCTCTCGGGCGGCATGCAGCAGCGGGTGAGCATCGCCCGCGCGCTGGCCTTCGACCCCCAGCTCCTGTTCATGGACGAGCCCTTCGGCGCGCTCGACGAGATCACGCGGGAGAACCTCAACCTCGAGCTCCTGCGGCTGTGGCGCGAGACCGGCAAGACCGTCATCTTCGTCACCCACTCCATCCCCGAGGCGGTGTTCCTCTCCACGCGCATCGTGGTCATGACCCCGCGCCCCGGCAAGATCGAGACCGTGATCCCCGTGGACCTGCCCCAGCCGCGCAACTTCGAGACCCGCGAGACCACCCGCTTCTTCGAGATCGCCACCCAGGTGCGCGAGGCCCTGCGCAAGGGGCACGGCTTCGACGTGCAGGAGTAGGCATGGACCTCGTCATCAAGGACGCACGCCTCACCGGCCGCGAGGGGCTGGTGGACATCGGCGTCGAGGGCGGGCGCATCGCCGCGCTCGAGCCCGGCCTGCGCGGGGGGGAGGAGATCTCGGCCGAGGGCAACCTGGTGAGCCCCAGCTTCTACGAGATCCACATCCACCTCGACGCCATCCTTACCGAGGGCGACCCCCGGCCCAACCGCTCGGGCTCGCTGTGGGAGGGCATCGCCATCTGGGCCGAGCGGGCCAAGCGGCTCAGCCGCGAGGACGTGCGGGCGCGGGTGCTCAAGGCGCTGCCGTGGTTCGTGGCCCACGGCGTCACCCACATCCGCACCCACGTTGACGTGTGCGACCCCAGCCTCACCGCGCTCAAGGCCCTGCTCGAGATCAAGGCCGAGGTGGCCGGGCTCATCGACGTCCAGGTCGTGGCCTTCCCGCAGTTGGGGATGTTCTCCTTCGAGGGCGGCGACGCGCTGGTGCGGCAGGCCCTCGAGCTCGGCGCCGACGTGATCGGGGGGATCCCACACTACGAGATCACCCGCGAGTACGGCGTGCAGAACGTGAAGTTCGCGCTCTCGCTCGCCCACGAGAGCGGCCTGCCCGTGGACATCCACTGCGACGAGACCGACGACGACCACTCCCGCTTCCTCGAGACCATGGCGGCCGAGACGCTGCGCCTGAGGCTGTCGGGCCGGGTGGCGGCCTCGCACGCCACCGCCATGCACTCCTACAACAACGCCTACGCCGACAAGGTCATCGGCAACGTGAAGCGGGCCGGGCTGCACGTCATCTGCAACCCGCCCGACAACGCCGTGCTGCAGGGGCGCTTCGACCACTACCCCATCCGGCGCGGCCTCACGCGGGTCAAGGAGCTGCTGGCCGCCGGGGTCAACGTGGCCGCCGGGCACGACTCGGTGATGGACCCCTGGTACCCCATGGGCAAGGGCGACCCCCTGCACACCGCCTTCGTGCTGCTGCACTACGGGCTGATGTCGGGGCGCGAGGACCGCGCGCAGCTTTTCCCCATGCTCACCTCCCGTCCCGCCGCCGTCTGGCACAACCGGCGGGTGCACGGCGGGGAGGGCCTGGAGGGGCACGCGGTCGCGGTGGGCAACCCCGCCGACCTGGTGGTCTGGCCGGTCCCCACCGAGGACGACGCGCTGCGCACCCTGCCCATGCGCCGCTACGTGCTCAAGCGCGGCAAGGTGGTGGCCGAGACCCGGCCCGAGGTCTCCTACGTGCAGGGCGAGGCGGTCCGGTTCCTGAGGTGAGGCATGGCTAGGGCCGTACATTCCCCCCGCAACGCTCCCCCTCTATGGAAGAACGAGGGCGTGCGCTGGCTGATGTTCGCCGCGGTGGCCCTGAGCCTGTGGGAGGTGGGGGCGCGGCTGTACAACTCGCCCTTCCTCCTGCCCGGGCCCTCGCGCATCCTCGAGGAGTTCCTCAAGTCCCCGGCCCTGGTGCTCGCGCACGCCTGGATCACCACGCAGGAGATCGTGCTGGGCTTCGTGCTGGGCGCCTTGGTCGCGCACCTGGCCGCGCTGCTCTTGATCGTGCTGCCGGAGTGGCTGGAGGACTTCATCTTCCGCGCCGTCTCCACGCTCAACTCCATCCCCTTCGTGGCGTTGGCGAGCCTGGTGGTGGTGTGGCTGGGGGTGGGCGGCATCGGCTCGAAGGTGGCGATCGCCGCGCTGTACGCCTTCTTCGCGCTGGTCTACTTCGTGCACAAGGGGATGGTCTCCACCGACGCGACCAAGGAGGAGCTGCTGACCTCCTACAGCGCGAGCTTCGTGCAGCGGGTGCGCTACCTCAAGCTGCCCTTCGCGCTGCCCATCATCTTCACCAGCCTCAAGGGGGCGGCGATGGCGGCGGTGAACGGGGCCATCGTGGGCGAGCTGTTCGGGGCTTTTCAGGGTTTGGGGTTCATGATCCTCGACTCGCGCTACGTGGGCAACACGGCGCGGGTCTTTCTGGCGGCGGTGTTCTGCACGGTGGTGGGCTGGCTCTTGCTGGGGGTGCTCACGGCGCTCGAGCGGCGCTTCGTGGGCTGGCACCTCGAGATGACCCGCAAGGGTTGAAGCGGCTTATGGGCTCATTCAGGAGGAGGTCGGCATGAGGAAGACGGCGTTCGCGGTGCTGGCATCGGGGCTACTGGCGTGGGGGCTTTGGGGAGCGGCCCAGGGCAACCTGACCAAGGCCACCATCATCGAGTCGTGGTTCATCCACGCCGAGTCCATCGGCGACCCCGTGGCGGTGGACAAGGGCTTCTACAAGGAGGCGGGCCTGGACGTGACGGTGGTGCCGGGCGGCCCCGGGCTCTCGCCCATCGACCGGGTGATGGCCGAGGCCAAGGCGGGCAAGCTGGTGCTGGGCATCGACTACCCCTACAACCTGCTCGAGGCCCGCCAGCGGCAGAAGCTGCCGCTGGTGATCGTGGCCGCCGACTTCCAGGAGTCGGCCATGCGCATCCTCTCCTGGCAGCCCATCGCCAAGCCCGCCGACATCAAGGGCACCTTCGCGACCTGGATCGGCTACGACAAGCCCATCAAGGCCGTGGTGGGCAAGGGCTGGGAGAAGCAGCTCCAGGTGGTCAACCAGCAGGGCGACCCCGCCACGCTCGGCGGCTGGCTCGCCAAGCAGTACCCCTTCGCCTCGGCCATGATCTACAACGAGGTCATGGTGGCGCAGAAGCAGGCGAAGGAGAAGTACTACGTCTACAGCTACAAGGACTTCGGCGTGGACTGGCCCGAGAACGTGCTCTTCACCACCGAGGACGTGCTCAAGAAGTACCCCAGCGAGGTCAGGAAGTTCGTGCAGGCCCGCTACAAGGGCTTCCGCTACGCGCTCGACAACCCGCAAGAGGCCGGGAAGATCCTGGCGAAGTACAACCCCAACCTCGACATCCCCTTTGAGCTCGCGGGCCTCGAGCAGATCAGGAAGATCATGGTCACGCCCGACACCCAGAAGAACGGGCTCGGCTACGTCAACACCGCCAAGCTGCAGAAGATGGCCCAGCAGCTCCAGGCCGCCGGCCTGATCGACAGCGCCTCGCTCGCCGGCTTCGTCAACGCCATCCCCAGCGGGGTGAAATAAGGCCCTATGCTCTCCCGCCTGCGCTCGCCCAACCTCGTCCCCATGCTCGCGGTGGCCCTGCTCATCGCGGCGCTGTACTACCCGCTGATGCTCCTCGCCAACGTCCCGGTGGCCCAGCGGGCGCTCGACAGCGGCGCGGCGCTGCCGTGCGGCTCGGCGCTGGAGTGCGCCACCCAGCTGCGCAGCCCCGTGCTGCCCTCGCCGCAGCAGCTTTGGACCGGCTTCGCCAACCTGCTCTTCCCCCTCAATTCCCCCAACGCCATCCCGCTCAACGCGGCGGTGACCGCGCTGGAGACGCTGGTGGGGCTGGCGCTCGCGGCGCTGGTGGGCTTCTTCTTCGCCGTCGGGATCGTGGCCTCGAGGGCCTTCGAGCGCTCGCTGCTGCCGTGGATCGTGGCCTCACAGACCGTGCCCATCGTCGCCATCGCGCCCATGCTGGTGGTGCTGTTGGGCCAGTACGGCGTGCAGGGCTGGATCCCCAAGGCCATCATCGCCGCCTACATCGCCTTTTTCCCCATCGCCATCGGCGTGGCTAAGGGGCTGCGCAGCCCCGACCCGCTCTCCCTCGACCTCATGAAGACCTACAACGCCAGCAGTTGGCAGACCTACCTCAAGCTGCGCTTCCCGGCCTCGATCCCCTACCTCTTCACCGCCTTCAAGGTGGCGACGACCGCCGCCCTGATCGGGGCCATCGTGGCCGAGATCTCCACCATCAGCTTCCAGGGCATCGGCAAGATGCTCGCCGAGAACTCCCGCGCCGCGGACGTGGTGGCGACCTGGGTCATCATGATCGCCTCGGCGGTGCTGGGCATCGTGCTGGTGGCGCTGGTGGGCTGGCTCGAGAAGGCGGTGACGCCGTGGAAGCGCTGAAGGTGGGGCGCCCCTCGCCCGCGGCCCGCCCCCTGCCCTGGCTCGGCGTCGCGGCGGTGGGGCTGGGCTTCGCCCTGCTGGCGCTGTTCAGCTGGAGCTGGTGGGACCGCAGCGACCTCGCGGGCACGGGCCAGAAGCTGCTGATCCTGACGGGCTTCGCGGCGGCGGCTTACGGGGTGGCCCGGGTCGCCAACTTCGTCGCCGCCGTCCGTACCGGCCCGCTCGTCGGCTTCATCCCCGCCGGGCTCACCCTGGCGTTGGTGCTGCTGACGGTCGAGGCGCTGCTGCGGGCGTACCAGGTGCCCGCGGGCCTGATCCCCACGCCCACACGGGTCTTCGCCACGCTGTGGGCCGTGCGCGACGTGCTGTTGCAGGACGCCTACCAGACGGTGGTGCTCGAGGCCTTCACCGGCTACCTCGTCGGCTGCGGCCTGGGCGTGGCGACCGCGCTGCTGGTGAGCCGCTTCGTGTTCCTCGAGCGCGGCTTCCTGCCCTACGCCACCGCCTTCTCGAGCATCCCCATCGTGGCGCTGGCCCCGGTGCTGGTGAAGATGATGGGGCTGGAGTGGCCCTCCAAGGCCGCCATCGTCGCCATCACGGTGTTCTTCCCGGTGGTGGTCAACACCTTCCGCGGCCTCACCGACGTCAGCCCGCTCTCCCTCGACCTCATGCGCTCCTACGCCGCGGGCGAGGCCCAGCAGTACCGCTGGCTGCGCGTCCCCAACGCCCTGCCCTTCATCTTCAACGCCCTCAAGCTCGGCACCACCCTGGCTATGATCGGCTCGATCGTGGGCGAGTTCTTCGGCGCGGGCGGGCAGGGGCTGGGCTTCCGCATCCAGATCGAGGCCGGGCGCTTCGGCTTCGACATCGTGTGGTCGGCCATCATCGTGGCCTCGGTCATCGGCATCGCCTGGTACGGCCTGGTGGCCTGGCTCGAGCGCCGGCTCACCGGCTGGCACGTCTCGTTCAGGGAGTAGCTCGTGGCCGCTGGCCGCTAGCCAATAGCGCGGGGGGTTTTTTAGCTATAAGCTATCGGCTGTAAGCCATCGGCAATCCAGGAGGTGAATCTCGGAGGAGTGCGTTATTTCGGGGTTTTCGAGGCCACTATCGTCGTGCAGCTCGTACAGGAGGTCAGAGGATGAGGAAGTGGACGGTTGTATTGGCAGTGCTGGCAATGGCGACGGCGTCGCTGGGCATGGCCCAGCAGAACCTGATCAAGGTCAACCTGCAGCTCAAGTGGTTCCCCCAGGCGCAGTTCGCCGGCTTCTTCGTGGCGAAGGAGCGGGGCTTCTTCCGCGCCCAGGGCCTCGACGTGACCCTGCTGCCCGCGGGCGACCAGTCGCCCATCCAGGTCGTGCAGTCGGGCGCCGCCGACTTCGGCACCACCTGGATCGCCGACCTGCTCGTCGCGCGCGAGCGCGGCATCCCCGTGGTGCACCTGGCCCAGATCTTCCAGCGCTCGGGCTTCACGCTGGTGGCGCTGAAGTCCACGGGCGTCAAGGACCTGTGCAAGGACCTCAAGGGCAAGAGCGTGGGCGTGTGGCCCTCGGGCAACGAGTACCCGGCGGTGGCCCTGTTCCGCAAGTGCGGCCTCACCTCCTCCCTCGACCCCCGCGCCGCCAACCCCGACGTCAAGGCGGTGAGCTACCCCTTCGACCCCTCGCTGGTCTTCCCCGACAAGGTGCAACTCGTCTCGGCCATGACCTACAACGAGGTCAACCAGATCGCGGGGCTGGGCTACGACGAGAGCAAGGTGGACGTGTTCAAGCTCGCCGACGAGGGCATCAACCTGCTCGAGGACCTCATCTTCACCACCGAGCGCGTGCTCAACGAGCGCAACTTCAAGGGCTCGGGGCTCACCGGCCGGCAGGTCGCCGCCCGGCTGATCCGCGCCTCGCTGCAGGGCTGGGACTGGGCGGTGAAGAACCAGGCCGAGACGGTGGAGAAGTACGTGCTGCCCTTCTGCGGCAACACCTGTAAGGGCTCGGGCTCCCGCGCCGACGCCAAGGGCCACCAGACCTGGCAGATGGCCGAGATCGCCAAGCTCTACAACGCCGGGGCCACCACCAAGGGCTGGGCCGGCTTCCTGGCCCCCGCCGACTTCCAGGCCTCGGTCAAGCTGCTGCGCGACCAGGGCATCCTCACCAAGGACCCGCCCCGCCAAGCCGTTGACTACGGCCCCTGGGAAGAGGCCACCGGCAAGAAGGCCGCCGACTACAAGTAAGCCAGCGGACGATCCCGGTGATCGTCCCTACCCGAACCGTAGCTGTAGGGGCGAACCGCGAGGTTCGCCCCTTTCTTCGGAGGACTCATGCTCGAGCCCGAACGCACCATCGCCGAACTCAAAGAACTCCGCGCGCTCACCGGCGACGAGAACGGGGCCCAGCGGGTGGCCTGGACCGACACCTGGCTCAAGGCCCGCGAGTGGTTCCGCTCCAAGCTCGAGGGGCTGCCCGTGGAGTTCCACCAGGACGCCGCCGGCAACAACTGGGCCACGCTGCGCGGGGAGAGCGAGAAAGCCCTGCTGATGGGCGGGCACCTCGACAGCGTGCCCAATGGGGGCTGGCTCGACGGCTGCCTCAACGTGATGGCGGGCCTCGAGGTGCTGCGCCGCATCGCCGAGGAGTACGGCGGCAGGCCCCCCGTCACCGTGCGGCTGGTGGACTGGGCCGACGAGGAGGGGGCCCGCTTCGGGCGCAGCCTGCTGGGCTCGTCGGCCTTCGCCGGGACGCACACCGTCGAGGCCGACCGGGGCCGCACCGACCGTGACGGGGTGCGGCTCGAGGACGCCCTCAGGCGCTGCGGCGTGGACATCGAGCGCTTCCCCGAGGCGGCGAAGGAGCAGCAGGGCGCGGCGGCCTACCTCGAGCTGCACATCGAGCAGGGCCCGGTGCTGGAAAAGCTGGGGCTGCCGCTGGGCGTGGTGCTGGGCACCAAGGGCGTCGAGCGCCACCAGATCACCTTCCACGGCCAGGAGGCCCACTCCGGCTCCACCCCCATGACCGCGCGGAAGGACGCGCTGGCGGCGGCGGCCAAGCTGGCCCTCGAGATCCGCCCCATCGCCATGAAGCACCCCGACGCGGTGTGCACGATGGGCTCGCTCAAGACCTTCCCCGGCATCGTCACGGCGGTGGTGGGGCGCTGCGAGTGCACCCTCGACCAGCGCGACCTCGACGCGGAGGTGCTTGCCCAGATGTACCGCGAGGCCCGCGAGGCCAGCGAGCGCTTCGCCCGCGAGGAGAACTGCACCGTGGAGTGGAGCCGCATCTGGAGCATCGAGCCCATCCCCTTCCACCCCACCCTCATCGGCTTCTGCGACGAGGCCATCCGCGAGGTGGCGGGCGTGTCGCACCGCCTGCCCTCGGGGCCCCTGCACGACGCGGCGGAGGTGGCCCGCGCCGGCATCCCCACCGTGATGATGTTCACCCAGTCCCTCCACGGCATCAGCCACAACAAGATCGAGGACACCAAGGAGGAGCACCTCGAGCTCGCCGTGCGGGCCTTCGACAAGCTCGCCAGCAAGACCATGCGCTGGATCCTCGAGCAGGGCTAGCTTTTGAGACCCTGCCCCTCCGGGGCTTGCGGCGCCCGGGATATGATGCTATCGTAATCCTTGTTACGTTTACTGTGTAAACGAACAGGGGGTGTCATGGTAAAAGCGCCCGACTCAGGCCTGCTCGAGGCCCTGCTGGACTCGTGGGACCGCAGCAACACCATCCTGCTCAACCTGCTCCACGCGCTGCCGGAGGGCGGGATGGACGCTAGGCCGATGGAGGGCAGCCCTTCCGTCGCGTTCGCCTTCTCCCACCTCCACCAGACCCGGCTCTTCTGGCTCTCCCACACCGCCCCCGAGTTCGCCCAGGGCCTGGCCTCGCTGTTCCGCGAGGAGGGGGAGGAACGGCTGCCCGAGCGCGACCCTGGGCGCATCGAGCAGGCGCTAAGGCGGAGCGCTCAGGCAGTCCGCGACGCGGTGAGGAACCGCCTCGAGACCGGCCAGCCCATGAAGGGCGAGCACGCCACCTACGACCACCCCGTGTTGTTCCTCCAGCACATGCTCTGGCACGAGGGGTATCACTTCGGCCAGGTCAAGCTGGCGCTCAAGGCGATGGGCCACGTGATGAGCGAGGAGGAGGAGGAAAAGGCGGTCTGGGGCCTGTGGCGGCAGGAGACGTGGTGAGGCCAGGGGGTGAGCCGGTGGGCCTGGAGTTCAGCGGCGAGGTCTTCGAGTGGCGCGGCCCCGTGCCGTTTTACTACTGGCCGTCCCCGAGGAGCAGAGCCGGGCCATCAAGAGCGCCGGGAAGCTGCTGACCTACGGCTGGGGCGTGATCCCGGTGCGGGCGTGCGTCGGGCGCACCGAGTGGAAGACCTCGCTGTTCCCCAAGGACGGCCTGTACCTCGTCCCGCTCAAGGACGAGGTCCGCAAGGCGGAGGGCCTGGGGAAGGGCGACGCGGTCCGGGTGCGGCTCGAGCTCGGCCCCTGACGTTTGCACGGGTCTTAGGGGCCGGCCCCGGCGTCGGGTATCGTAGCGCCATGCCTTCGCGCTGGCACGACCGAACCCGTTCCCTCACCCTGGCCTTAGTCCAGCAGCCCAGCGTCACCGACACCCCCGGCGAGCGCGACTTCGCCTTTTTCCTGCGCGAGCTGCTGGCGAGGCACCCCTACTTCCAGGCCCACCCCCACGACCTCTGGCTCGAGCGCACCCAGGGCGACCCCCGCGAGCGCTACAACCTCTTCGCCCTGGTGCGCGGCTCCGGCGCCCGCACGGTGGTGCTGGCCGGCCACTACGACGTGGTGAGCACCGCCAACTACACCGAGCTCGAGCCCTGGGCCTGCGACCCCGAGGCCCTGCTGCCGCGCCTGCGGGAGTGGCTGGGGGCCAACGCCCGCTCGGAGAGCGACCGCAAGGCGCTCGAAGACCTCGAGACCGGCGAGTTCCTCCCCGGCCGGGGCGTGCTCGACATGAAGAGCGGGATCGCGGCGGGGTTGGCGGTGCTGCTCGAGCACGCCGAGGACCCCGGGCGCGTGGGCAACCTCCTGCTCCTCGCCACCCCGGACGAGGAGAACAGCTCCCACGGGATGCGCTCGGCGGCGGTGCGGCTGCGCGAGCTGGCGGAAGGGGGCCTGGAATTGGTGGCCGCCCTCAACCTCGACGCCACCAACGACGCGGGGGACGGCACCTTAGGCCGCGCGGCCTACCTGGGCAGCGTGGGAAAGCTGCTGCCCGGCGTGCTGGTGATCGGGCGCGAGACCCACGCCGCCTACCCGCTCGACGGGCTGGGCGCCGCCTACCTCGCCGCCGCCATCACCTACCGCCTCGAGGCCCACCCCGACCTGGCCGACGAGGCCGAGGGCGAGGTGGCCCCGCCCCCGGTGTGCCTGCAGCACCTCGACCTCAAGACCCACTACGACGTGACCACGCCGGGCCGGGCCTGGTGCGTCTACAACCAGCTCTCCGCCCGGCGCAGCCCGCTCGAGGTGCTCGAGCTGTGGCGGCGGCTGGTGCGCGAGGCGGTGGAGGGGGCGCTCGAGGAGTGGTCGCGGCGGCAGCGGGTCTTGCTCGAGCGGGCCGCCGCCCTGGGCCGCCCGCTTTCCCCGGGGCCCGGCTGGCAGGTCGGGGTGTACACCTTCGCCGAGGTGCTGCGAGCGGCACGGGAGCATAGCGGGGAAGAGGTCGTCGAGCGCCTGGCCGCCCTGCGCGACGAGCTCTTCGCCCAGGGCGGCGCGACCCCCACCCAGGTCAGCCGCCGGCTGTGCGAGTGGGCCTGGGACCACAGCGGCCTGACCGGCCCCGCGGTGGTGCTGGCCTTCGGCTCGCTGCACTACCCCATCGCCGCGCTCGAGCCCGCCGACCCCGCCCACCAGCGCCTGCGGCGGGTGGTGGAGGAGGAAGTAGGGCGCATGGCGCGGGAGACCGGGCTGGGCTTCAGCGT
This sequence comes from Calidithermus terrae, assembly GCF_003574345.1. Lineage (NCBI taxonomy): Bacteria > Thermotogati > Deinococcota > Deinococci > Thermales > Thermaceae > Calidithermus > Calidithermus terrae. Next base: position 5,323 of record NZ_QXDL01000002.1, on the reverse strand, counting down.
GCGCCCCTTCTTCACCGGCATCTCCGACCTGAGCTTCCTCGCCAGCGCCGACAGCGCCGAGGGCGTGGCCGCCATGCAGGCCAACACCCCGTCCTTCGGGCCCGCCTGGCGCTTCGACTTCGCGGGCGCCCTGCGCCTTCCCGCCGTCAACATCGGCCCCTGGGGGCGCGACTTTCACCAGTTCACCGAGCGGCTGCACGCGCCCTACGCCTTCGAGCACCTGCCCGAGCTGCTGTGGCGGGTGAGCCGCCGCCTGCTGGGGGAGGGCTGAAGCCCTTTGCCGTAGACTCGAGTGTCGCCCGGCCATGAGCCTGCCCACCCTGCGCCAGATCCTCGAGCTGCCCGCCTTCGCCGGGGCCGAACTGCTCTCCGGCCACTCCCGCCTCGACCAGGTCGTCACCTGGGTCCACGTCGCGGAGGTCATGGACGCCTGGCGCTTTTTGTCGGGGGGCGAGCTGATCCTGAGCACGGGCCTCGAGCTCGCCCGCGCCACCCCCGAGGCCCGGGTCGCCTACCTGCGCGCGCTGGCCCAGGCCGGGGCGCACGGGCTGGCCCTCGAGCTCGTCCAGTGGATGCAGGAGGTGCCCGCCGAGCTCTTGCAAACCGCGCGGCTGCTCGAGTTCCCCATCCTGGCCTTCCGCTCGGAGGTGCGCTTCGCCGACCTCACCCGCGCCGCCCACGAGCGCATCCTGCGGCCCCACGGAGTGAAGGCCGAGGGGCCGCTGCTCCAAGCCCTCCTCGACGCCCTGATCGAGACCGGCCGCAGCCAGGGTTTCCTCCAGCGCCAGCTCGGGCCCATCCTCTCCCTGCCCAGCCGCCCGCGCTCGACGCTGCTCTCGACGCTCGAAGCCCTGCTCGCCTCGCAGTTCAACATCGCGGAAACCGCCCGCCGGCTCGGGGTGCGGCGGCAGAGCATCTACTACCGCCTCGAGCAGCTCCAGGGCATGCTGGGCGACCTCGACAGCACCGAACGCCGGCTGGGGCTGTGGGTGGCGCTCGAGCTGCTCAAGCGGTAGGGGTAGCGTAAAACAAATCCATGAGCAAGGAGCAGGTGCTCGAGCAGGCCCTGGGCTTGGACTACGAAGACCGTGCTGACCTGGCCCGGCGGCTGCTTGACGGCTTGGAGGACCTCAGCCCCGAGGAGTACGAGCAGGCTTGGCTCGAGGTGGCGGTCCGCCGGGCTGAAGAACTTCGCAGCGGCAAGGCGAAGGGAATTCCGGTCGAGGAAGTCCTGCGCGATGCCGGGTCACGGCTCGGCTGAGGTTCTTCATTCTGAGGCTCGGCTCGAGTTCGTCCAAGCCTCCGAACGCTACCGGAACCTTTCGCCAGAACTGGGACAGAAGTCCGCCCGATGGGGGTTCGGCGTGTGCGGATGAAGAAATTTCCCTGCAACGTGGTGTGTCTGCTCGACCCCGGTGCGGTATCTCAAAACTTGCACCTATACTCCCCCCCTTAGATTTATGCAGGGGGACCACTTGAAAAGGGCTGCCGGTTTCCCGTCGGATGACGGGGGCCATGAACCCAGCAGCCCAGTCTCTACTCTCCAGCATCCTGGCCCTCCTGCCAACCCCCTACCTCCAAGCTTCCCTGAAAGCCCTGCTCTTCCTCCTGCTCCGAGGCCACGGCAAGGCCAGACCCCAGCACGCCGGGACCAAATCCCCCTCCGCCCTCTCCCGCTTCCTGAACCGCTACCCCTGGCCCACCCGCGCCCTCATCCGCCTCGCCAGGAAGGAAGCCCAAGAGGCCCTGGGCGGGGCCAGAAGGAGAAGGGGCCCCAAACCCAGGCTCCTGGTGGTCCTGGACCTGGTCACCCTGGAGAAGCGGGGACGCTTCCCCCACCTCCCCCTCTCCTTCTTTCACAGTCAATGGGGCCTTCACCTGGTGCTTCTGTATCTGTATCTGGTCCACGGCGACCTCCGCATCCCCTGGGCCTACCGCCTCTGGCGGGGGAAGGGACAGAAGAGCCTTTCCCTTTTGGCCCTTCGCCTCCTCTCCCCCCTGCCCCCCTGGTTGAGGAAGGCCTTCCGCATCCGGGTGGTGGCAGACACCGCTTTCGGCACCCTCCCCTTCCTGGCCGGGGTCAGGCGGATGGGCCTGGAGGCCATCGTGGGGGTACGCCGGGACCGAAGGACAAGGGAGGGCAAGCGTCTCCAGGACCTCAGGCGGTTGGGGGGCCGGGTCTACCTGAGGGGACTCCCTTTTCCCGTGTGGGTCTTCCGGTACCGGTACCCTCTGCCTGGGGGAAGGTGGGAACGGAGGTACGGGGTGGCCACGTTTCCTGCCACCTCCCGCACCCTGCTCTTGTGGGGGAGAAGGCGGTTCACGATTGAGCATTTTTTCAGAGCCATGAAGAGCGAGTTTTCCCTGGGGCAGTTTGGGCAGCGGAGCCCTCTTGGGGTGCACCGGTTTTTGGTGCTTTCCCTCCTGGCCTACCTGCTGGCGCACTGGGTGCGGGTGGAGAGGGAAGACGAGGGGCTGACCTGGCGGGAGGCGGCGGGGTGGGCGGCCCGTCTCTTGCTGCCCGAGCTGGTGGTCCAGGGGGTTCTTCGGGAGCTCCATGCCTTGGGCCAGTGGCCCCCGGGTGGGGGAGCAGGGAGCGCGTGTTTATGCAGGATATGCGGGAGGTGCAAGTTTTGAGTTAACGAAGAGGTATTCATGGGCAGCGTGCCTCGAACACGCCATCTTTCCCTAAGAGCTGGCACTTTACGGGAGTGCTTCCTACTCGAGTAAGTTCCACTTCAATGGTCGTACCCCTTAGGGGAAGGTTGAAGAGAAATTGCGGTGGCCCTATTCTAGATGCCTCAGCCCCTATTCTCTGCCTGTAAATGCCAGGTAAATACAATTGATTGGTAATGATGGTGGCGGTGACATCTGTCCATTTTTCCTAGTAGTAGCGTATTTCCTAAGTAGTAGCGTATGAATCTTATTCTTGAGCCGTAACAGCATTGGGGGGGCACGCCTCACCGAACGGGGAGCTTCTTGAGCTGTACCCGCTCGGTTCCGGCGAGCTTGAAGGTGTTCAGGGGTGGGTGATCTGTTTGATCAATACAAGGCGCGGTGTAGCTCTTGAGGACCACGGCATTTTTCTCGAAAGTCAGCACCTTTGAGACCACGCGGGCCGTTCGGATTTTCGGATAGCTAGGGCACTCGGAGATGAGCACCCCGGGCAGCTCCGCGTACTTCACCTCTGTCAAAAGAGCACCTTGACCGCGGCCGTAGTTGACGATGTCCGCGTCCAGCCAGAACACCCCGCCGTCCTGGGTCAGCCTCACGCGCTCGTACACCCGTAATATCTCTTCCCTGCCGTCCGCGTTGAGGTCCCCCACGTTGGCGATATAGTGGCCCGCGTTCGTGAAGTGAACGGCACTAACCCCGACGGTCGCACCTAGTGGTGAATCGAAGAGGTTAAAGTTGCTGATCAGGATGGCCTGGCTAAAAGTTGCTTGATAGGGTGATACCTCAGCACCGAAGGAGGGCTTGTCCTGGCTGTATAGCAGGATCTTCTCCTTAAACCTAGGCTGGGTGAAAGACCCCTCGATGTAACCGAGCAGCCGTCCTGACGCCCTGGGGTAGTAGCCATCCCTCCTGAGTATCTCCTCGGCCGCACGCTGCTCCTTGGAGTTGGATGGGGGTGGTATAAAGGGCCAGCTCCTGAAGTCGACCTTTGAGAGAATGGGGGACTTGGCTATGCCCAACACGCCTGTTAAGCTGATGATCCAGAAAGCTAGAATTAGGGCTTTTCTCACTGGTCCGCCTCTCTCTCGCGTTCAAGATCCTGTGGCGAGAAGCGAACAAAGCCGTCGGGCGGGCCGCCATTGGCCTTATCCTCCAGCGCTTCAATGGCCTGTAGCCCTCTCGCGTCCTTTTTACCACTTTTGTTCCAATCAATAACATTATTACTGGCTACTTTTCCGCCGCCGATGTAGATTCCGACGTGCCCTCCTTCTTTTTGTTGGCCGCTGCTGTCGGTGTAGAAAGACCCTTTAAGCCAGAAGATGATGTCTCCTGGTTGAAGCTTAGAGGCGTCAAACTCATGCCAGTATGGCGAGGATCTGAAAGCAAGGCCTGATTCTTTAGCTGTTCCTCTGTGGAATCGCATAAATTCTTCGCCATGAGTGGTCTTTTTCAGTACTTCCTTGACCCATCTTTGGCAGTAATATCCATGCTTCTCGGTGTCGTCGCCGCTAAGGCTTTCCAGCGCCGCTTGGAGGATTTCGTGATTGCCTACGGGCAGGAAGTATTGAAGTACGTGGTTGTTGTTGTGAATCTTCCTTACTGCTTCTGATTTCGAGATCGCTCCATCCTTGTTGAGGTCCAAGCCTTGGTTTTCGGCGTATTTGGCAGGATTTGCTATCTTTGTATATAGCGCCTCATCGTTGGGAGCGAAGGGGGCGATGATGCTTTTGTAAATCTGTGCGAGGTCAGCCCCTGCCGGCAGTCGGTGGGCTTTGAAGTGCAAGACTACATATCGAATCTGCTCCTGAAGCGACATGCTCATTAAACTTTCCCGGCTGAGCTTGTTTACCTGCCAGCCATACTTCTGGATGTCTGCCTTAATTTCCTTGCCTAGAGTGCGAGTGGATGCCCAGGTAGTCAGCCATGCGCGCATTTGCTTGATGCTCTCGGAGGTGAATTGGATCAGCCCTACTGCACTGCCGCCGCCTAGATTGGGTTGGCTGGGTGAGAAGGATTTACTGCTTTCAAACGCTATGCAGGCGGCCAGATCGTTGGGATTGATCCCCAGTTCACCGGCTGCCCACAGGATGGCCTGGGCCACCTCGGGGGTAAAGGTGGTGGGAATGCCCCTGGCCCCGACGTTTGCCTTCCACGCATCTACTATCCAGCTCGAGGTCGCTGAAGCTTGAGGCTGAAGGATACGGCTGGGTGCCCATACCGCGGTGAGGCGATAGGCAGTGTCTTGCCCCTGCTGATCCTTGCCCAGCCACTCCCCCTCGAGGGTCTTGGGCTTGCCCCCTGGGCTGAAGCTGAGCCGCCCGTTGCGGAATTGCCGGGTCTGTCCCTGGAACTTGCCCGCGTCGTACTTCGCGGTGAACTCCACGGTGCCGTCGGCCTCGAGCGTGCCGAAAAAGTGCCCATTCCCGCTCGGGGTGCTGAAGTTCCCCAACAGGGTGCCGTCGGCCTTTTTGAACACTTCGCTGAAGTGGATGGTGACGTTGGTGCTCCCTGCGCTCAGCTTGCCCTCGAAGCTGTGGCGCTCGCCCCAAGCCTTGCCGCCGGGGGCTCGCGGGGGTTGTGGGGCCTGTTGGCGTGGTTGTGGTTGGGGCGGTGGAGAAGGCTGGGGTTGGCGCGGTTGCGGGGCGGG
>NZ_QXDL01000199.1:0-7352 GCF_003574345.1 Calidithermus terrae | reverse complement strand
GGGCGGGCTGGGCTGGCTGCAGGGGGCGCGCTACAGCCTGCGGCTGCTGCCGGGGCGGGTGCGCGGGGGCTTCCTGCTGGCCGACGACCGCTACCTCATCGCCCGCCAGCAGGAGCGCTGGCTGCTGCTGGACCACCCCCCTACCGTGCTGGCCCTCAAGCAGCAGCTGCTGCTGGCGCTGCAGGGCGCCGGGCGCTAGGGCGAAGAGCCGAGGTCGAGCCCAGCCAGCCCTCGCAAGGGCCGTCGGGGTAGGGGTGAGGCCACAAGGCTCACCCCCCCAACCCCTCGGCGACCGGGAATTGCAGCGGCGCAGTTGGCGTGGGCGGAGACGGCCGCACCTCAGTCCAGGCGGTACTGGATCATCGTGCCAAACGAGGGGTCGGACCACAGCAGCCGCCGGTGCCTCTCCAGCAGGTGTAGTGCTTGGTGGCTGTTACGGGCACCGGATAGCAGGCTCAGGAATTCCGGCAGGCTCAGGAAGAGCACCCGGTCTTGCGAGACCTGGTCGAGCAGCCCCTCCCGCTCCGCTTCCCTCAGCATCGCCTTGTACCTCTGCAGCTGGGTCTCCAGCTTCGCCATGCGGCGACGGTTGTCCTCGCTGTCGGCGTGGGGGTGCAGGCCGAAGGAGGAGCCCTGGAAGTGGCGCATCAAGAGGCTGCCTAAGAACGTTGGCTCTAGGCCCGGGTAGGGCAGGAGGGAGAGCGAGACCCGCCATACCGGACGGCCCCAGAGTTCCAGGGTGAACGCCTTGGAGCTCGTCCTGAGTTCCAGGCGGCCACGGCGCAGGAGCTCGAGCTCGTGCCCTAACGCCTGGCACTGTGACGCCAGCAGGCTGAGGGCGAGGTCGTACAGCGCGGCCACGTCGTCGCCAGCCTGGGCAGGGCGGGTGAGGGCCTTAGCCTTGCACTCCACGAAGGCGATCGCCTCCTCGCTCTCCAGCACCAAGTCGCACTCCCCGTTGCCGCCGCCCGAAGAGTAGTTGCCGTAGACCGCCGTGAAGCCCTTTTGGACGGCCCACCGGCGCAGGAAGGCCTCGAAAGCCCTCCCGATGCGGTCGTTCCCGTCCTCCAGCCTGTAGGCGACGGCGGCGAGCGCCTCGTAAAACGCCGAGGCACCCAGCCGGGCGTTGATCAGGAGGTGCTCTTCCCCCACGCTCAGCAGCGGCCGGAACCACAGGTCCGCGGCTTCCGGCTTGGTCAAGGCGAAACCGTGGTTCGCGGGGCCGGGGTGGGTCAAGGCCTCGAGAACCTCGCCGAGGGCTTCGGCCGGGAGGTTAAGCTCCCGCGCGATCTCCTCGCGCTTCAGGCGCAGCGCACCGCGCACCTGCGAACCCTCTGAGAGCATGAAGCCGCAAACCCGGGCGAAGTCGGCCACCGTCCACCGCCAGCGGCGCTCCGGGTGGCCGTCGAGCCAGCCCATCACCCCCTCCAGCATGGCCGGGATCACCGCCGGGTCGGCCTGCGGGAAGCCGACCAGGGCGGCTTCGAGCGTCAACCGCTGGAGCAGGCCGGGGACCCGTTCTGGCGGCGTGTAGAGGGCTTCGAACGGGTTGTGGAAAGAGACCTCGAGGCAGGCGACCAGGGCGGCCGCGAACTCCGCCAGCTCGGCGAACGCCCCCGGATCGCCCTCCCCCGGGGCGTCGAGGTGCTTGGCCCCTAGGTGGAGCAGCAGCCCGCAGGGGATGGGAGGTTGATCCCCCTTCGCGCGAGGCAGCCGGTAACGGCCGCTCTCGGGGTCGCGGTGCTCGGCTAAGCGGGCGAGCACCCCCTCGATGCACCGCAGCCCGCCGACCTTCCGCACCAGGGTCTCCAGATCCTGCGAGGCGGTGGCCCAGGTTTCGAGGGAGAGGTACGCGCGGGCGTCGCGCACCTCGACCACGTATCCCCGGTTCCGCAATCGGCGGATCGCTTGGGCGAGCACCCGGGCCGCGTTGTAGGTAGCCGACTGACGACGGCCTGGGTCGGCATCCATCAGGCTGTTGCGGTAGACCAGCAGCTTAAGCCCCTCCGCCCAGGAGGGCGAGGACAGGGGCCGTAGCCGCTGCCCTTCGGGCCAGCGGGGCTTGAGGTGGTCGGCCAGCAGGAAGGGATCCAGGTCCTGCCCCTCGACAAGGTGTTCAAGCAGCAGCTGCTGCACGGCCTTGCCCCATTCGCCGTAGCCGATGCCCTCAGGCCCGTCCCACCAGAGTACCCTCTTCAGCTCGGTGTAGAGGTGCTCGACGACTGCCTGCGTTGACCATACCCGGTCGGCACGGAGACCCAGGAACTCGTACTGGGCCTCGAGGCCCTCCGGCAGCGGCGGTACCGACGCCCGGCGGGCCTCGACCAGGCGGCGGAAGGCCCCGGCGAGCTCGCCCGCGGCGCAGGAGGGGGTCTCGGGGCTAGGGTCGGTGTTGCTCATGACCGGGACCTCCACCCTACGACGGTCCCTCCCACGCGCAGCGCGGGGGACTGCAGCGCAGCCGCAGCACCTGTTCCCCCTTCCGGACGTAGAAGCCCCTCCCCGGGAGCACCTCGTTGAAGAGGTGCGCGGCCTCCGCGCAGGGGACGTGCCCTGACCGGGCCGCGGCCTGCAGGAGCGCACAGGTGCGCACGACGGGCACCTGGGGGTACAGGCAGCGCAGGAGGTCGATGATGGCCTGATCATCGGCCAGGAGCGTCCACCCGCGGCAGACCGCGACCGCGGCCGCCTCGGCCTCGCCGGGGCCGACCCTGCGGCGCCGGTAGCGCCCCGGCGAATCCCGGCAGCGATCCCAGGCCCGTTTTTCGCTCAGCTCGTAGGCCAGCGCGGCCTCCTGGCTGGTGAGCTCCACCGGTCGCCAGAGGTGGCCACTCCCGAGCGCGAACCCCTGGATCAGCGGGGCAACGGCCTGGTAGTCTTCGTAGCCCGGCAGGCTCGCCATGTGGAGCGGCCGCAGGAATTCGGAGCGCAGCGCCTGGGTGTAAGGGCGCGGCAGAAGCACCTCGGCGGGGTCGAGCACCGTGGGCGAGAGGAGCACCGGCTCCGGGAGGAGCCGGTGCAGCAGATAGGCGTAGCCGGTGTGCACGAAGTTGGAGAGCAGGCTGGTGTCCGCGATGCAAGGCTGGGCGAGGGAGGTTTCGGGGTCGGGCCTTACGTCCACGTAACCATTCTAGGCGACCTGGGGCAGCTCATCGAATTCGCCCGCCTCGAGGGGGTTGGCCTTGGGCGGCTCGGCCAGCAGCCGGGCGCGCACGGTGGTGACGTCCACCCTGAGGAGGTCGGCCGCCTGGGCCGGGGTCAGATGGTCGGCCTGCAGGGCCCGGCGCAGCTGCTCCAGAACGGACACCGGGTAGCGCTCGAGGAAGAGGGGGTGGGGCTCGGGAATGCGGAACATCTCCTCCTCCAGCCCCAGCGCCCGGGCCATGGCGGAGGGGCTGTACCCCCGGAACAGCCGGTGCTGCTCGGTGCTGATGAGCTTATCGTCGAGGAGCCGGTTGAGCACGGTGGCGTAGCTGACACGGAAGTAGGCCGCCAGGCGCAGCACCTTGTAGGCGTCCAGGCCCCCCTTCTCGCGCTCGTCCTCGACCAGGCGGCGCAGCTCCTTGCCCGGGACCAGGAAGTGGGCCGCGAAGGCGTCGGCGAAGCGCTCCTTGGCGTCGTAATCGCCCATGCGGCAGACGATCCCGCCTGACTGGTGGTGGAAGAGGGCGTGGGCCCACTCGTGGGCCAGGGTGAAGACCTGCCGCCCGGGGGAGGTGTTGGCGTTCACCAGGATGCAGAAGCCCAGCGCGGGGTGGTTGTACACGGCGCCGGAGATCCCGACCCCCCCCTCCCCCAGCGGCCCCAGCGGGGCCCGGTAGACCAGCACCCCCTTCTCGTCCAGGAAGGCGTAAAGGTTCGGGAGGGCGTCCAGCCCCAGCTTGTAGTGGTCGCGGGTCTTCTCGGCCAGGGCCGAGACGCGCCGCAGGTCGGTGACAGGCTCCTTCTCCGCCAGGGGCTTCGGAGGGCGTCCAGGCCCGCTCAGGGGCACCTCGAGCTCCTCGAGCAGCTCGGCCCACTCGTCCAGAAAGTCCAGCCAGCGTTCCACCTCGTCGCGGATCTTCAGGTCGTCGGGCAGGCCCCGGTAGAGCACCTCCCGCTCGGCCTTACGATCCAGATCTTCTTTCCCCAGGAGGTAGCCGCGGTTGACGCGGTAGAGCCGGGCCAGGTCGTCCAGCTGCCTCGCGCCCGGGACACGCTCGCCGCTCTCCCACAGGGCGACCAGCTCGCGGGAGACTCCCAGCACCCGGCCCACCTGCTCCTGGGTGAGCGCGAGGGCCTCCCTGCGCTCCTTGAGGCGAAAACCCAGGGTCATATTGACCCTCCTTTCGTGATCTATTCGGTTCGCGGCAGTCACCGCGATATTGATTATAAGTGTACCGATATACTTATGTCTATAGTAGCTTATAGTTTCCCTTTCATATCGAATAAATGTTAACTAAGTAACATGAAGAGCTGAACATCTTTGTGGTACAATAAGCTCAATGGAGCTGGCGCGTTCACCCCCTACCCCGAAGAAGGGTGCGGCCTGACTCGCACTCAGGCCGCACCCCGGCGAGGCCCGCAGGCCCCTGGTTGCATGTTGCCCTTCAAGGCTAACCCCTGGGGCCCTGCGAATCAAGGCATCAGGCTCGATCCGTCCAGGCGAACCCTGGGCAGCCATGGAGGTCTTTTCGTATGGAACAACACCGCATCGGGCGCGTCTGCGCCAACCCCCCCGGCAACGACCGCGGCCAGGACCGTGCCGGCGAGTGGGTCGAGGTCATCGTGGGCCCCTCCGGCGACCTCGGCGGCCACGAGCTGCAGCACCGGGTCTTTCCCAGCGGCCGCTGGGAGGCCCTGCACCGCTTCCCCGAGGGCTTCAAGCTGGTCCCCGGCACGCCGGTGGTGGTCCACGCCGGGCACGGCCGCAGCGGGCCGGACCCCCACGGGGTCTACCACGTCTTCACCGGGGCCAACTGGCGCTTGAACAACGACGGGGACATCGTGCGCCTGCTCGACCCTCGGGCCAGCGAGCTCCACCGCCGGGAACTGCGCGGCGACGAGTGCGAAGGCACCCCCTCGGGGCGCGGCCCCGGGTCCCTGCCGGCGGTGACCCCGCCGCGCCCCTTCGGGAGTTGAGGGTGGAGCCGCCGGCTGCCGCACTCTTCCTCAAGGGCCCCGCCCGGGTCCCCTGGTACCACCAGGACCCGGGCCGGTGGCGCCGGGAGGAGGATGCCTTGCGGGCTCGCTTCCCGGGGTTTTCCCCCGGGGAGCGCCTCGTGGCGGTGACCTCAGTGGTCTGGCCCGACTCCCGGCATCCCTACCGCTACTGGCGGGGCTGGCTGCAGCCGCTCACCCCGCACGCCGAGGTCGGGCTCCTCGCGGCGCACTTCGAGCGTGACCTGCCCCTCCGGGTGGGCCCATACGGGGCCCTCTTTCCCACCGCCGACGTGCCGCCCAAAGGCGGTGTCGTCGCCCGGCCCGGGCTTTACGTCCCCTACCGGGTGGAATTGGTTTACCCGGAGCCGCCTGCGGTGCCGCACGTGTACGTGCAGTACCCCAGGGTCGACGAAGGCGCATTCCCCAACCACCCTCACCTCCTGAGCGCCCGGCCACACCCGGCGGGCGGCCCGCGCAGCGCGGCGTGCGTGTTCGCGCCGCACGAGGGCTTGTGGACCTGGGAGGGTGCCACCGGGGCTCAGATCCTGGAGTGGGCGGCGATCTGGCTGGCCAAGCACGTGCTCTGGGCGCAGCAGGGCGGTAGGCCGCAGGACTGGCTGGGCGACCAGGCCCCCCACGACCGGTCCACCCTCCTGCGGACCACCCGGCCCTCGGCGCCGTGCTGGTGCGGCAGCGGGCGGGCCAGCCAGCGCTGCTGCCGCCGCACGGCGCAGGCGTCCGGCGCGGCCTGAGCCCCGTGCGGCTGCGCCAGGTGTGGTCCGACGGCTCCGGCCACGCGGAGGGGGCTGCCTTTGGGCAGGGCTTCAACCCCGCGCGCCCCCGTGTTCCCCGGCTCAACCCCTCAGCCCGTAGCGCGGCAACTCCTCGCGCGCCACCTCCAGCTCCTGCAGCAGGTAGTGCCCCCGGCAGCCCACCCGGATCCACCGCCGCAGGAGCAGCCTCCGCCCGCGCCGCTCCACCACCCGCCAGCCCCCCGCCGACCTCCCGTCGTGCGCCTCGTACATGGCCATCGCCTCCTTTCTTGGTGATATATTATTGTTTTATAGGAGATGTGGAGGAGGGACAAATCACATTTTTATATCCGTTATTAGACAAGGGCGCCCTTCCTAAGCCCACCCCACCCCCTCTTCTTCGCGGCCCTTGTTGCGCATGCGCGTGCGCGGGCACAGGCGCTCACCCAGGGCAACGGGGAGGGGAGGGGCCCGGTATCGGGCGGTAGTGCCTTGTTATGTTTACGGGTATATTTGGGTTATGCTACTGCCCTCCTCCCCCCTCGACGAGCCCGACACCCGCCGGGAGTGGGTCGAGCGAGCGCTGGGGCGCTGGGACCGCGCGGCCTTCGGCGAGGCGCTCTCCTACGCGGCCAAGCTCTTCGGCTGGCGCGAGGCCAACCTGCAGCGCGCCATGGAGAGCCTGTTCTACTGGCTCAAGGAGCAGGGGCGGCGCTGGCCGGCGCTGGAGCGGGGCGACCTGCTGGCCTTCTGGGCCCTGGTCGAACGCGGCCAGCCCCCGCTGGCCAAGCGGCCCCTGCGGCGCCCGGCGACGGTGTACTCCTGGTGGTGGAGCCTGCGGCGGGTGCTGGCGGTGATCGAGTGGGCCGGGCTGGAGGTCCCCCCCCTCGACTTCCCCCCCCGCCCGAGCTACCTCAGCTTGCGGCCCCACCTCTCCGACGCGGAGTTCGCCCGGCTGCTGCGGGCGGCGCAGGAGCACCCCACCGGCGCGCTGCGGCGGCTGGGGGTGGCGGTGCTCTACCTGCTGGGCGAGGCGGCGGTGGGGGCGACCGAGCTGTTCGCGCTGCGCCTGGCGGACTTCGACCGTGCGCGGCGGGTGCTGCGGGTGCGCGGGGCCAAGGCCCGCGAGGTGCCCCTCTCCGAGGCGGCCGCCCGGGCGCTGGAGGCCTACCTCGACGACCGCGAGGTGGTGCTCGCGGGGCAGCCGCTGGGCAGCCCCTACCTCTTCGTGCGCATGACCAACAAGCGGGGCGGGCTGGGCCGGCCGCTGGGCGCCGACACCCTCAACGGGTTGCTCGAGCGGCTGGAGGCGCTGGCGGGGCTCGAGCGCGAGGGGCTGCTGGTGCCGCTGCGCTGGCGGGCGGTGCGGAAGCTGCTCGAGCAGGGCCTGAGCCCCCAGGAGGTGGCCCGGCGCACCGGGCTGAGCACGGTGGTCGGGCCACCTCCTGGGGGCTCAGG
>NZ_QXDL01000198.1:0-7427 GCF_003574345.1 Calidithermus terrae | reverse complement strand
GGGCCGCCGAGCGGCGGGAGGCGGTCGCGCTCGACGACCTCCCCGCCGCGCCCGACCCGGACGCCCCCCCGGGCTTCACCGCCCTGCGGGCGCTGCCGCTGGAGGCGAAGGGGGAATTGCTGGGGGTGCTGGCGGTCTACAGCCGCGGGCCCGCGCGGCTGAGCGCCGAGGAGGAGGAATTCCTGGGCGCGCTGGCCACCCAGGGGGCCATCGCCATCGACAACAGCCGCCTCTTCGGGGAGCTGGAGCGGGCGAAGGAGGAGCTCGAGGAAGCCTACGACCTGACCCTGTGGGGCTGGGCCAAGGCGGTGGAGCTGCGCGACCAGGAGACCGCCGGGCACACCCAGCGGGTCACCGACCTCACCCTGTCGCTCGCCCGCACGCTGGGCATCCCGGAGAACGACCTCGTGCACGTGCGCCGCGGGGCCATCCTGCACGACGTGGGCAAGCTGGGGGTGCCTGACGCCGTGCTGCTCAAGCCCGGCAAGCTCACCGAGGAGGAGTGGGCCGAGATGAAGAAGCACCCCGTCCTCGCCTACGAGTGGCTCTCGCGCATCCCCTTCCTCCAGCGGGCCCTCGCCATCCCCTACGCCCACCACGAGAAGTGGGACGGCTCGGGCTACCCGCGCGGCCTCAAGGGCCCGGAGATCCCCCTCGAGGCCCGCATCTTCGCGGTCGTCGACGTCTACGACGCGCTCGACAGCGACCGCCCCTACCGCAAGGCCTGGCCGCGCGAGCGGGTGCTCGAGCACGTCCGCGAACAGGCCGGGCGCCACTTCGACCCCGAGGTGGCCGCGGCCTTCCTCGAGCTCCTCGCCCAGGGTTCGGACCCGGGTACGGTCCCAGGCTAGACGGGCCAGGGTTCGTCCGGCCCGCTCCCCGCCCGCCGCGGCCGCGGCCGCCGAAGTGTCATGCCGGGTTCAAAAAGATAATCACCCGAACCAAAGACCTTCAGAGGCTATCTTTTAGGACCCCAGAGCCCACCCCTCCCTGACGGCCGGCGAAGCCAGCGTATCCCTCCCGAGGGGCGCTACCGCCCTCCGCCACGCGGATAACTTCGGCCGGGTCAGCTCGTCCCCGAATGGGGACGAGCTGACCGAAGCGGGTATCACAGCACCCGCGCGATGACGTAGGCCTCGTAGAACGCCAGCAGCGCCAGCAGCACCAGCGCGGCGCCCGCGCGGCGGGCGAGCTGCCCCTCGGGGGCGCCGCGGCTGGCGAGGTCGGCGATCTGGGCGTAGGCCGCGAACTCGCCCACCAGCAGCAGCGCGCACCACGTCAGGTACCAGCCGCCGCCGGGCAGCCCGGCCGGGGTGGCGAGCCAGCCCACGCGCAGCGCCCACAGCAGCACGAAGAGCCGGGGGGCGAAGGGGGCCAGGCGGGCCAGCAGCCAGGGCACCGCCACCCCGGCCAGCGCGTTGCCCAGCAGGATGGAGGCCGCCAGGGCCGGCACCGCGGGCGCGGCGGGCCCGTGGATGAGGGCGTCGGGGAGCGCCAGCGGCCCGTGGGGGGCGGGCGGCGGGCCGCCGCCCTCCAGCAGCACCGGCGCCAGGGCCCCCGCCAGGGCCAGCCCCGGGGCCACCCACACCAGCGGGAGCAGGTAGAGCCAGCGGCCGGCAGCCTCCAGGAGCGGGGGGTAGCGGCGCGGGGGGTGCACGGCTCGAGGGTAGCCGCCGCCGCTGAGCCGCGTCTGAGTCGGCGTGCTCGGGGGTCGCCGCCCGGGTTCAGGGCCGGCGGGGCGGGGCGCAGCTCCCCCGCCGGATCAGGCGGCCGGGGAAGCGCAGGCGCACCACCTTGTCGAGCGCCTGGTGCTCGACCGCGTCGAGCACGACCTCCACCGCCGCGCGGCCCATCTCCTCGACCGGCTGCTCGATGACGTCGAGCGGGGGGGTCACCAGCGCCGTCCAGGAGTAGTTGTCGAAGGTCAGCAGCGACACGTCCTCGGGGATGCGCAGCCCCAGCTCCTTCAGGGCCCGGAAGGCCCCCGCGGCCTCGGTGCCGTTGAGCGAGAAGATCGCGGTGGGCGGCTCGGGCAGGCGCATGAGCTCGAGGGTGAGCCTGTAGGCCTCGGGCTCGATGAGCGTGATCACCCGCTGGTACGCCTCGACCGGCGAGAGCCCCACCGAGCGCAGGGCCTCGGGGAAGGCCCGGCTGCGCTCCTCGGGGTGGTAGACCGGGTCGTAGCTGCCCAGGGTGGCGATGCGCCGGTGGCCCAGGGCGTGGAGGTAGCGCACCCCCTCGAACACGCTGCCCTCGTTGTCGAGCATCACGTGGCTGAAGGGGCTGCCGGGGTAGAAGTAGTCGATCTCCAGGACGTAGGTCCCCCGCTCGCGCATCCGCTGGAGGTAGTCCAGGTTGGGCGCGCCGTAGCCCGAGCGGATGATCAGGCCGCTGACGCGCTGCCCGTAGAGCACCCGCAGGTTGGCCCGCTCGAGGGCCGAGTCGTACTCGTTGTCGGTGACGATGAGGGCGTAGCCCCGGCCCTGGGCGGCGTGGGCGACGGTGCGCACTAAGCTGGCGAAGAAGGGCTCGATGATGTTGCCCACCATCAGCCCCAGGGTCTGGGTGCGGCCCCTCCTGAGGCCGCCGGCGACCTGGTCGGGCTCGTACCCGAGCTCTTCGATGGCCCGGCGCACCCGCGCCAGGGTGTCCGGGGCCAGCAGGTGCGGCTCGTGGATGGCGCGTTTGGCGGTGGTGGGGGCGACCCCGGCCCGCTTGGCGACGTCGAGGATGCTGGGCACGTGACCATTGTATCAAGGACGGGGCTTGACAAACAGCAAGGGCTTCCCTAGTCTTATGGTCACGAGACCATCCAAGCCGACGTAGCCCATGCCCCCGTGACGAGGACCGCTTTATCCTGTTGCCGCGCTAATGGTCACGTGTCCATTGCCCCATGAGACCGGTCGAGGGCCACGAAGGGCCCGGCGGCGAAAGGAGGACGAGGAGCTGGACCTGTGAAACCCCGCACAGCGCGCGGCCAACCGCAACCGCAACGGCAACCGGTCACCGGCAGGAGTGGAGTCAGGAGGAGGGAAGACATGCGTTCGTGGAAGTCCTGGATCTTCGGCGTGGGCGTGCTGGCGTCGGCGGCGCTGGCCCAGACCACCATCACCATCGCCACCGTCAACAACCCCGACATGATCACCATGCAGAAGCTCACCCCGGAGTTCGAGAAGGCCAACCCGGGGATCCGGCTCAACTGGGTGGTGCTGCCGGAGAACGAGCTGCGGCAGAAGGTCACCACCGACATCGCCACCAACGCCGGCTCCTACGACGTGCTGACCATCGGCACCTACGAAGCGCCCATCTGGGGGAAGAACGGCTGGCTGGTGGAGATGAGCGGGCTGCCGGCCTCGTACGACCTCGAGGACGTCCTCAAGCCGGTGCGCGCCGGGCTCTCCTACCAGGGCAAGCTCTACGCCCTGCCCTTCTACGCCGAGAGCTCGATGCTGTACTACCGCAAGGACCTGTTCGCGGCCAAGAAGCTCACCGTTCCGGCCCAGCCCACCTGGGCCCAGGCCGTCGAGTGGGCCAAGCAGTTGCACAACCCCGGCGCGGGCGTCTACGGCATCTGCCTGCGCGGCCTGCCCGGCTGGGGCGAGAACATGGCCTTCCTCAGCACCTTGGTCAACACCCACGGCGGCCGCTGGTTCGACGAGAACTGGAGGCCCCAGCTCACCAGCCCCGAGTGGAAGCGGGCCATCGGGCAGTACGTCGAGCTGGTCACCAAGTACGGCCCCCCCGGGGTCACCGGCAACGGCTTCACCGAGAACCTGACCCTGATGTCGGAGGGCAAGTGCGCCATGTGGATCGACGCCACCGTGGCCGCGGGCCACCTGGCTAACCCCAAGACCTCCAAGGTCGCCGACAAGATCGGCTTCGCCAAGTCCCCGGTGGCCGTGACCCCCAACGGCTCGCACTGGCTGTGGAGCTGGGCGCTGGCGATCCCCAAGTCCAGCAAGAAGGCGGAGGCGGCCAAGGCCTTCGTCGCCTGGGCCACGTCCAAGGAGTACGTCGAGCTCGTCGGCCGCACCCAGGGCTGGGTCTCCGCGCCCCCCGGCACCCGCTACTCCACCTACAACAACCCCAACTACCAGAAGGCCGCGCCCTTCGCCAAGGTGGTGCTCGAGTCCATCAACAGCGCCGACCCCGCCAAGCCCACCCTCAAGCCCGTGCCCTACACCGGCGTGCAGTTCGTGGGCATCCCGGAATTCCAGGCCATCGGGACCCAGGTCGGGCAGTTCATCGCCGGCATCGTCACGGGCCGGACCAGCCTCGACGCCGGGCTGGCCCAGGCCCAGGCCGCCGTCGAGAAGCTGATGAAGGAAGCCGGCTACCTCAAGTGACGGGGCAGAGGGCCGAGCCGGCGATCGCGTAGGCCACACCGCGCCGGGCGGGCCGCCCCGCCCGCCCGGCCACCCCTCGAGGTCGAGGATATGACCCGCACAAGCGCTCTCAACCGGCCGCGGCCCCGGTCGGCCCGGCCCAGCACCCTCTGGCTGCTCGGCCCGGCGGTGCTGCTGCTCGTCGTCTGGACCCAGGTCCCCTTCATCCTCACCGTCTACCACTCCTTCCGCCGCTTCGACCTGCTCAACCCCGAGCGGCAGGGCTTCGTCGGCCTGGGCAACTTCGGCTCCCTGCTCACCGACCCGATCTTCTGGACCTCCGTCCAGAACACGCTGGTGCTGGTGGGCTCGGTGCTGCTCGTCACGGTGGCGGCCGGGCTTTTCCTGGCCGTGCTGTTCCACCAGGACTTCCCCGCTCGAGCCCTGGCCCGCACCCTGGTCATCTCCCCGTTCTTCGTGATGCCCGTCGTCAGCGCCCTGATCTGGAAGAACATGCTGATGCACCCGGTGTACGGGCTCTTCGCCCGGGTCGCCGAGGGCTTGGGGCAGCGCCCCGTAGACTGGCTGGCCGCCTACCCCATGCCCTCGGTCGTGCTGATGGTCTCCTGGCAGTGGATCCCCTTCGCCCTGCTGCTCATCCTCACCGGGCTGCAGTCGCTGTCGAAGGAGCAGCTCGAGGCCGCCAAGATCGACGGGGCCAACGCCTGGCAGGAGTTCCGCTACGTCATCGTGCCCCACCTGGCCCAGACCCTGGGCGTGGTGGTGATGCTGGAGACCATCTTCCTGCTCACCGTCTTCGCCGAGATCTACGCCTCGACCTCCGGCGGCCCCGGCCTGGCCACCACCACCCTGCCCTACCTCATCTACCTCAAGGCCTTCGGCGAGTACCGCATCGGGGTGGCGGCGGCGGGGGCGGTGTTCGCGGTCGTCCTGGCCAACGTCGTGGCGGTGTTCGTGCTGCGCACGATCGGGCGCAACCTGCAAGGGGGCCGCACGTGAGCCGCGCCCGGCGCGTCCGCTGGGAGCTGACGCTGCTGGCCTACCTGGCCGCGCTCGTCATGTTCTTCCCCATCCTCTGGCTCTTCCTCACCGGCCTCAAGAGCGAGGGCGACGCCATCGCCATCCCGCCCAAGCTGCTCTTCACGCCCACCCTCGAGAGCCTGCGCGAGGCCCTCGCCCGCAGCGACTACGCCCGGCACTTCCTCAACTCCGTCGTCTCGGCGCTGGGTTCGACCGCGCTGGCGCTGGCCCTGGCTATCCCCGCCGCCTACTCCATGGCCTTCTACCCCACCAGGCGCACCAAGGACACGCTCTTGTGGGTCATCAGCACCAAGATGATGCCGCCGGTGGGGGTGATCATCCCGGTGTACCTGATCTTCCGCGACCTGCGCTGGCTCGACAACGTCTGGGCCCTGGCGCTGATGTACGCGGTGATGAACCTGCCGGTGGTGGTCTGGACGCTGTACGCCTACTTCCGCGAGATCCCCCACGAGATCATGGAGGCGGCCCGGGTCGACGGGGCCGGCACCTCCGAGGAGCTCACCCGCGTGCTGCTGCCCGTCTCCGGCCCGGCCGTGGCCTCGGCGGCCCTGCTGAGCGTCATCCTGGCCTGGAACGAGGCCTTCTGGAGCCTCAACCTGACCTCGGCCCAGGCCTCCCCGCTCTCGGTCTACGTCGCCTCGTTCAAGACCGCCGAGGGGCTCTTCTGGGCCAAGATGTCGGCGGCCTCGATGATCGCCGTGCTGCCGGTGATGATCATGGGCTGGCTGGCCCAGCGGCAACTGGTGCGGGGCCTGACCTTCGGGGCCGTCAAGTAAGGAGTTAAGACGTATGCGAGCCGCCGTGATCACCCGACCCCGGACCCTCGAGGTGCAAGAAGTCCCCACCCCGTCCCCCGGCCCCGGGCAGGTGCGCGTGCGGGTCGGGGCCGCCGGGGTGTGCGGCACCGACGTGCACCTGTTCGACGGGCACTTCCACGCCCGCCTGCCCCTGATCCCCGGCCACGAGGTCGCCGGGGTGATCGACGCCGTCGGGCCGGGCGTCGCCGAGCTCCACGAGGGCCAGCTCGTCGCGCTGGACCCGGTGGTCTCCTGCGGGCAGTGCTGGGCCTGCCGGCGGGGGCAGCGCCAGCACTGCCTGCGCTTCGAGGCGCTGGGCCTGACCCGGCCGGGGGGCTTCGCCCAGCACGTGGTGGCCCCGGCCGCCAACGCCCACCCGGTGCGCGGCCTCAGCGCCGCCGAGGCCTCCTTCGCCGAGCCGCTGGGCTGCGTGGCCTGGGGGATCGTGCGCCTGCGCCCCGAGCCCGGCAGCAAGGCCCTGCTCTTCGGCGCCGGCCCCATCGGCCTGCTGCTGATGCAGGCCTTGCGGATCTCGGGGGCGGCCGAGGTGACGGTCGTGGACCCGGTGCCCGAGCGGCTGGCCCTGGCGAAGGCGCTGGGGGCGAGCCACGCCGTGCCGGCCGGGGCGGGCACGGCCGACGCCCTGCGCGACCTCGAGCCCCACGGCTTCGACGTCGTCGCCGAGGCGACCGGCGTCGCCGGGGTGGTGGAGGCCATGCCGCGCTACGCGGCGGTGGGCGGCAAGGTCCTGATCTTCGGCGTCGCGCCGGAGGAGGCCACCGTCCGCCTGAGCCCCTACGACGTGTTCCGGCGCGACCTGAGCGTCGTCGGCAGCTTCTCCCTCAACGGCACGCTCCCGCTGGCGCTGAGCTGGCTCGAGAGCGGCCGCGTGCGGGTCGGCCCCCTCATCAGCCACCGCCTGCCCATCGAGGAGCTGGGCAAGGCCTTAGAGTACAAGGAGCACCCCGGCATGGGCGACGCGCTCAAGGTGCTCATCGTCCCGGAGTGAGCGGGGGAGGGGAGGAGCGATGATGCGAACCCGGATCAGCAGCCCCCACCGGATCGCCTGGGCCGAGGGCCCCGAGCCGGAGCCGCGCGCGGGGGAGGTGCTGCTCGAGCCGCTGGCGGTGGGGGTCTGCGGCTCGGACCTCCACGTCTACGAGGGCCTGCACCCCTTCGTGAGCTACCCGGTGTTCCCCGGCCACGAGGTCGCGGCGCGGGTGGTGGGGGTGGGGCCCGGGGT
>NZ_QXDL01000197.1:0-7461 GCF_003574345.1 Calidithermus terrae | reverse complement strand
TGTAGCCGTAGCCGCCGTGGATCTGGATGGCCTGGTTGGCGGCCTCGAAGGCCATCTCCGAGGCGTAGGCCTTGGCGATGGCGGCGGCGTGGGCCTGGGGGAGCCCCTGGTCGGTGAGCCAGGCGGCCTTGTGGCGCTCGAGCAGCTCGTCGGCCGCGCCGCGCAGGGCGCCGGCCTCCACGCCCTCCAGCCGCACCGCCAGGTAGCGGTAGCCGCCCGCCTCGCGCGGCTCGGGGCCGCCGCCCCCGCCGGAGAGCTGGGCGCGGGCGAGCTCGAGCTTGAGCCGCTCGACCTCCTTCTCGCGGGCCTTGAGCTCGTCCTGGAGCTTGCCCACCCGCTCGGCCAGCCCCTCGGGGCTCACCCCCAGCTCGCGCGAGAGGGAGCCCAGGCGCTCGAGCTGCTCCCGCACGTACTGCACCGCGCCGACCCCGGTGAGGGCCTCGACGCGCCGCACGCCCGCCGCCACCGCCTCGTCGGAGCGGATGACGAAGGCCCCGATCTCGCCGGTGCGCCGCACGTGGCAGCCGCCGCACAGCTCCTTGCTGCTCACGCCCTCCACGCCGCCCTCGACGCTCACGACCCGCACCACGTCGGCGTACTTCTCGCCGAAGAGGGCCATCGCGCCTTCCTTCCTGGCCTCCTCGAGGCCCTTGTAGGCGTAGGTCACGGGGAAGTCGGCCTGGATCCAGCGGTTGACCAGCATCTCGACGCGCGCGAGGTCCTTGGGGTCGATGGGCTCGAACTGGCTGAAGTCGAAGCGCAGGCGGTCGGGGCCCACGTAGCTGCCCTTCTGCTGCACGTGGGTGCCCAGCACCGCCCGCAGCGCGGCGTGGAGCAGGTGGGTGGCGGTGTGGTTCTTCTCGGTGTCGCGGCGCTGCGCGTCCACGAGCGCGCGCACCGGGGTGCCCGCCTTGAGGGTGCCCTCCTGCACCCGCGCCACGTGCAGGAAGACGCCGTCGCTGTTCTTCTGCGTCGTGCTCACCCGCGCCCAGCCCTCGGCCCACTCCAGCACCCCCGAGTCGCCGACCTGGCCGCCGCCCTCGGCGTAGAAGGGCGTCTTGTCGAGCACCACCTGCACCTCGGCGCCGGCGGGGGCCTCCTCGAGGGTCTGGTCCCCCGCCAGCAGCAGCTTGACCTCGGCCTGCGCTTCGGTCTGCTCGTAGCCCACGAAGACGGTGCCGCCGTAGTCCTTGGCGAGGGCGGCCAGGGCCTCGTTGGACTGCCTGAACAGGTCGCGCTCGAAGGCCATGTTGCGCCGGGCGAGCTCCTGCGCCTCCTCCAGCGCGCGCTCGTAGCCCCCGGTGTCCACCCTGATGCCGCGTTCGTCGGCGATCTCGAGGGTGAGGTCGAGGGGGAAGCCGTAGGTGTCGTAGAGGGTGAAGGCGTCCTTGCCGGGGAGGGTGTCGCCCGCCTTCAGCCCCGCGAGCATGCCGTCCAGGCGCTTGATGCCCGCCTCGAGGGTTTCGAGGAAGCGCTCCTCCTCGAGCCGGATCTGCCTCTGCACGCCGGGGAGGTTCTCGCGGGTCTCGGGGTAGACCCCGCCCATCACCTCGGCCACCACCCCGGCCAGCCCGTGCATGAACGGCTCGCGCAGGCCCAGCAGGTAGCCGTAGCGCACCGCGCGGCGCAGCAGCCGCCGCACCACGTAGCCGCGCCCGGTGTTGGAGAAGTGGGCCCCGTCAGAGAGGATGAAGGTCACGGCGCGGGCGTGCTCGGCGATGACCCGGTGGGCCAGCGAGGAGGGCCCCTCGTAGCTGACGCCGCTCAGCTCGACGATCCTCCGGATCAGGGGGATGAACTCGTCGGTCTCGTAGAAGTCGGTGACGCCCTGCAGCACCATCGCCACCCGCGCCAGGCCCATGCCGGTGTCGATGTTGGGCTTGGGCAAGGGCTCGAGCACCCCCCCGTCCTTGCGGTTGTACTGCGGGAACACCAGGTTCCAGATCTCCACGAAGCGGTTGCTCTCGCGGGTCTCGTAGTAGTCGGCCCAGGTGTCGCCGCCGAACCCGGGGCCGCGGTCGTAGTAGATCTCCGAGCACGGCCCGCAGGGGCCGTTGGGGCCTTTGGTGGGGGCGTCCTGCGGCCAGAAGTTCTCGTCGGCGCCGAAGCGGTGCAGGCGGCTCTCGGGCAGGCCCACGCCCTTGGTCCAGTGCTCGAAGGCCTCGTCGTCGTCCTGGTAGATGGTGACGTAGATGCGGTCGGGCTCAAGGCCCAGCCACTCGGGGCGGGTGAGGAACTCCCAGGCCCACTCGATGGCCTCCTTCTTGAAGTAGTCGCCGAAGGAGAAGTTGCCCAGCATCTCGAAGACGGTCTGGTGGCGGTTGGTGCGCCCCACGTTCTCGATGTCGCCGGTGCGCACCGACTTCTGGCAGGTGGTCACGCGGTACCACTCGCCCTCGTGCCCCGCGAACACCGGCTTCTTGCCCATGAAGTAGGGCTTGAGCGGGGTCATCCCGGCGTTGATGAACAAGAGGGTGGGGTCGTCGTGGGGGATCACGCTGAAGGAGGGCAGCCGCAGGTGCCCCTTGCCCTGGAAGAAGGAGAGGAACTTCTCGCGGATCTCGGCGGTGCTGGGCCCGCTGGGTGGTTTTCGGGTGCTGGACATGTCCGGTTCCTTTCGCCTAGAGCATAAAAAAAGACTCCCCGCCCTCGCAAACCCTCACGGCCCCTTCCCGAAGGAAAGAAGGCCGTCAGCGGGTAGCTCGCACGGAAAGCCGCATCTGGCCTTGAATATACGGACGCCTTATGCGTTTGTAAAGGAGTCGGATGACCCTTCCCGCCGTGGCGCTACACTGGTCGGGTGAACACCCACGCCCTGGACCAGATGTCGCTCGAGGCCCTCGAGCACGCCCGCGCCGCCATCGCCAGCTACCCCTACCCGCGCCTGGAGACCTACTACACCTTCGCCGACAAGACCATCATCCCCACCTTCCTCACCCGCCCCATCTCGCGCAGCCAGGTGGAGGTGCGCCAGCGCTTCCACACCGTGCGGGGCAGTGTGGACGCCTTCCCGGCCTTCGGGGCCTCGATGAGCATGATGCGCTCGCGCTTCGCCCGCGACGTGTGGGACGAGGGGCACGGCGGAATCCACGTCCTGCCCCGCGTGGGCCTCTCCGACGCCCAGCGCATCCAGGACGTGAGGGCCAGCGCCCCGGCGTTGGTGGGGGTGGCGCTGGGCATCCACGAGGAGGAGGCTTTCCTGGGGGAGCTTTTCGGGCAGCCCAACCTGGCCTTCGTCTCCATCGACATCGCCCACGGGGCCAACGCCGCCGTGCTGCCGGTGCTCGAGAAGATCCGCGCCCAGGGCGTCGAGAGCGGGGTCATCCTGGGCAACGTGGGCTCCATCGAGGGCTTCGCCTACGCCTACTGGCTGATGAAGCTCTCGGGCTTCAAGCACTTCGTGATCAAGGTGGGGGTGGGGCCGGGCTCGGTGTGCACCACCCGCATCAACACCGGGGTGGGGGTGGGCCAGCTCTCGCTTTTGGAGGAGATCTGGCAGTTCCGCAACCACTGTGGCTACACCGACGCCCAGATCGTCTCCGACGGCGGGGTGAACTCCTCGGGCGACTTCGTAAAAGCCCTCACCCGCGCCGAGGGCGTGATGATGGGCAAGTTCTTCGCCTCCGGCTCCTTCGAGGACGAGGTGCTGATCAAGAAGGACGGCCACCTCGAGGGCATCCTGCTCTTCGGCATGGCCTCCTCGCTGGTGACCGAGAAGCGCAACTACATCGAAGGCTCCTCCCAGACGCTGCGGGCCTTCCACAAGGACGCCCGCGAGGCGGTCTCGAGGCTGCGCGAGGGCCTGCAAAGCGCCATGACCTACGTCAACGCCACCAACCTCAACGAGTTCCGGGGGAACGTGCGGTTCGCGCTCAACTCGGCGGCGGCGATCACGGAGGCGGGGGTGCACTGATGGTCGATAGCCGATAGCCGATAGCTGAACGCCAAGCGCGAAACGCTGTAGGGGCGGCCACCAGCTCGCCCTTTTCTGGCCCGTTCTTCGCCGACAGATAGCGGCTTTATAGGAGTTCGCCGAGGTGCACGAGTTTTACGTCGAGCATCTGGCTCAGGTACAGGTCCAGGAGGGGCTTGTGCGAGGCCCCGACGATCACCAGCATTCGCTGGCCGGGGTGCCGGGCTGAGGCTCGACGGATGTGCGAGGCCATGTTGAGGTTCCGTACCTCTAGCTGAGCCAGCCGGGTTCGCTCGAGCCGGGAGGGGAGCTTGGGACGAAGATAGGAAATATATTCGGCGTCCATGATGGCATGGACGTACTCGGGGGAGTTCATGAACCGGTAGTGGGGGAGCAGGTCGCCGGCCTCCACCGCCCTGCGGGAGCTTTCCTGCTGTTTGCGGATGATCTCGCTCTCCCGGATGGCCGTGTGATAACCGATGCGCTCGAGCTCAGGCTCGAGCCGGTCGGCGATCTCGAAGTAGATGTCGGTGTCCTGCTGGTCGTCGATGCAGGCGATGCTTTGGAGCCCCAACACCCGGGCGAGCCGTACCCCGATGGAGAAGCTCTCGACGGGCGAGTTCAAAAGAGCGTCGAACTGCCCGGCTAGGCCCCCGTCCATCGTGCTCAACCTTTCTTGCCCGACTTCAGGCAGGTACGACCACTGCAGCACCGCCGACTCCACCTCGTAAGCGGCAAGGAGGTTGAGGGCTAAGTCGAGCCGTCCTTCGGGAGAAAGCCCCCCGCGAACGGCCTGCTCGAGCAGCCCCTTTGCCCTCCCCTCGGCCTCGGTCCTCGAGACGCCCAGCGCCTCCCGAGCCCGGCGGGCGAGTTCGAGCCGGTCCTTGGCGAAGATCTCGAGGGCCTGCCTGTACTTCTCGGGGGCCGCCTCCATCCCGACAATTACCTGGGACGGGAGCGACTCTACGCCGATCACGTCCGGCGAGTAGCCCCTCAGGACCTCGATCAGGCTGTCCAACAGCGCAGGCCGGAACTGCTGACCCAGATTCCCCAGATGCCCGCTTCCCAGGATCAGGACTTGGGTCTTCTCGGATTCCTCGATGGGAGCCTTGTAGCTTTTTAGCACGCTTTTATTTTAAAAAGCCGTGGTTTCTCCCTTGCAAGTGTCCTACAGGCCGGCTCTTGCCGCGGTGGCTAAGCCAAGCCGTAGATCTCCAGGAAGCGCCGGACGCGGGCCTCGAGCGTGGGCAGCGGGGCCACCTCGCCGCAGACCCAGTCCGGGGTGTAGTTGCGGCAGACTTTGGGCCGGCTCTCGTAGATGGCGCACCTGCACCCGCGGTCCAGGTGTTGGCAGGGCACGCCCAAGGGCTTGTTCAGCGCGGCGATGTCGGGGGCGGCGCAGCAGGCCCCGCACAGGGTGCAGTCGCGGTGCCAAAAAGTGGCGGGATAGGGCTCGGCCATCAGGCGTTCATCACCTGGCGCACCGCCCAGAAGGCCAGGTAGAGGTGGTGGGCCTCGTGGACGGCGTAGAGCTCGAGCCACTGCGACAGGGGCATGGGCCCGGCGGCGCCGTGCACCCCCACGCGGGCCAGCTCGGCGTCGCCCAGGCCGCGCACCCGGTTGAGCAGGTCGGTGCGCAGCTTTTGCAGCTCGGTCACCACCGCCTCGGTGGAGCGGGCGGAGAGCTCGAGGAACACCGGGTCCTCGTCGGAGCGCAGGCGCTCGAGGCGGGGGCTCTCCTCGGTCAGGATGCGCTCGAGGCGGCCCAAGGTGACGGCGGTGAAGTGGGCGAGGTGGGCCAGGTTCTCGTGGGCCGACCACTTGCCGCTGGGCGGGCGCTGGCGCAGTTGCTCGGGGCTGGCGCCGGCGAGCAGGCCGGAGAGGGGGTCGAGGCCGGTCTCGAGGCGGCGGATCAGCGAGGGGGAGGGGCTCATGCCCAGAGCATACCGCTGCCCCTAGCCCGCCGAGATCAGGGCGATGGCCCCCAGGCTCAGCAGCACCCCCATCCACTGCGCGGGCCGCAGGGTCTCGCGCAGCACGGCCCGCGCCAGCAGCACCGTGGAGGCGGGGTAGAGCGAGGAGACCACCGCGGCCACGTCCAGCCGCCCGGTCTGGGCGGCGGCCAGGAAGAAGAGGTTGCCCCCGGCGTCTAAGGCCCCGGCCAGGCCCACCAGCGGCAGCTCGTGCGGGCGGGGCCAGCGCTCGGGCCGGTTGAGCAGGGCGTAGGCCAGGGTGAGGGCCAGCGCGGTGAGCTTGGCGACGGCCGAGGGCCAGAACAGCCCCTCCACCCGGTCGATGAGCACGAAGTAGCCGCCGAAGCCCAGCCCGGCCAACAGCGCCCAGGTGAGCCCGGTGGGCCGCACCGCGCCCTCGGGCCTCGAGGCCAGCCACACCCCCAGCAGCCCCACGCCGAAGCCCAGCAGTTGCAGCCCTCCGGGGAGGCCCTCGAGCGCCGCCCCCAGCAGCACCGGTAGCACCGCGCCGGTCACGCCCGCCACCGGCGCGGCCAGGCCCATCTGCCCGGCGGTGAAGGCCCGGTACAGCGACAGCAGGCCCAGCGCCCCCGAGGCCCCCGCCAGCGCCGCCCAGCCCACGTCGCCCGCGTGGAAGGTCTCGCCGCGCAACAGGGCCAGCAGGGTGAACAGGAGGAGCCCGGTGGCCGAGACCAGCACGGTGACGGCGTAGGGGTGGGCCCGCCTCGAGGCCAGCCCCCCGCTGAAGTCCCCCGCGCCCCAGGAGGCGGCGGAGAGCAGCCCGAAGCCCACGGCCAGCAGTTCGGCGTTCATCCGGGCAGTTTACCGCGGGTCACTCCCGCACGTCGCGCAGGCTTCTGCCGTCGAAGCGCACCCGCCGCGCCAGCCGCCGGTTGGCGTAGGGGTGGTTTTGGGTCTTGTCCACGCTGTAGAGGCTGTAGGTGGCGTGCTCGGGGGTGAGCTCGAGCACCGCGTAGCCGTTGAGCTCGCCCTCGAAGAAGTGCAGGTGGCGGTTGAAGGCCTCGATGAGCGCGTTGCCGGGCCAGGGGTAGCCCATGCGGCCCAGGGCCTCGCGGGGCGGGGGGCTGCTGAGGCCGGGGGCCATGAACTCCGCGCCGCGCACCGGGCCGCGCCCGTTGAAGCCGGGGCGAATCAGCCCGGCCAGCGCCGCGTGCAGGTCGCCGCTGAGCACCAGCAGGTTGTCGCCTTCGAGCTGCTCGAGCAGGTACTGCCGCTCGGCGGCGTAGCCGTCCCAGCCGTCGGCGTTGACGGCGATGGAGCCCGAGCGCAGGGGCGAGAACATTACCGCGCTCGCCAGGCCGCGCCAGCGGGCCGGGCTGGCGGCGAGCCCCTCGAGCAGCCAGCGCCGCTGGGCCTCGCCCAGCATGCTGCGGCCGGGGGCCTCGAGCGCGGCGCAGGAGGCCAGGGTGCGCTGGCCGTTGCCGCCCTCGCCGCAGGGGTGGGGCGAGCGGTAGGAGCGGGTGTCGGTGGCGAAGAGCTCGAGCAGCCCCCCGAAGCGGAAGCTGCGGTACTGGGTCATCTGGGCGTGGGGGTGGGCGGCGCTGAGGTCGGGGG
>NZ_QXDL01000196.1:0-7486 GCF_003574345.1 Calidithermus terrae | reverse complement strand
GGCCTGTGGCCTGTGGTTCGCCCCTCCCCGTCCCTCCCCGCCGGCGGGGAGGGACGGGGAGGGGCGAACCACAGGCCACAGGCCACGGGCTTACCGCTGACAGCCGACCGCTCTCCCTCGCGAGCCCTAACGCGGGGGCTCGAGCCGCTCGGCGGCGGCGATGGATTCTACTTGGGGGTCGTGCTCGGCGGCCTCGAGGCCTTGTGGCGTGGCGTCGGCGGTGAAGAGGCAGGCGTCGATGCGGCTGCGCACCCGGAAGCCTTCGGGGACATAGCCGGGTTCCTTGACCTTGACGATCACGGCCACCGGCTGGCCGGCCTCCAGGCCCCGGGCCTTCTCGCCGCGCTCGGGGCGCAGCGAGCTGAGCTGCTGTTTGGTGGGCTCGAGCTTGCGCCGGCGCATGGCTTCATCCTCCCCGCTAGCGCCCCTCCTTGGCGGCTCGAGGCCGGGGCGCGCGCCGGGCGCCACGGGCGGGCCTGGCCTCGGGTTCGGACGCGGCGGCGATGGGGGCGGCCGACATCGCGGCGGCCACCAGGCCCTTGGCCGAGACCCGCCCGTGGCCGTAACGGTCGTGCCAGCCGCTGCCCTGCGGCGGGTTGCGGCGGGCGGTTTCGATGACGGCTTGGCGGATCTGTCCGACGTCGAGGCTCTTCTTGCGGGCCTTGGCCTCGGCCAGCAGCAGGGCGACGGCCCCGGTGACGGCCGGGGCGGCCATGCTGGTGCCCGACATGCGGGTGGTGCCGGTCTTGCTGCGCGAGCGGGCGGCCACCACGTCGTGGCCGGGGGCCGAGACTTCGGGCTTGGGGCGGCCGTCGCGGGTGGGGCCGGCGCTGCTGAACCACGACAGCGGCAAAGCGGGCTTGTGGGCGTCGTAGGAGCCCACCACCAGGGTGTGCCGGCCGCAGGAGATCGAGCCGATGGTGTGGGTGCTGTCGTGGGGAGGGGGAAAGCTCGACTGCCCGGCGTCGTCGCGCTCGACCCAGGCGTGGAAGGGCGTGCTGCGGCCGGCCTCGTCCTTCAGGCGCAGGGTCCAGCGGCCGGTGGGGGCCCCGGTGTTGAGGAAGACCCCGATCATGTTGTCGCCGTTGTTGGGGTCGTGCAGCCGGTTGGCGACGAAGAGCACCACCTCGCCGTCGCTGGAGACCGTGCCGCTCTCGTTAGGGTCTACCTTGCCTAAGCTGGTGCCGTCGGGCTGCACGATCTCCACGCTGAGGCGGCCGTCGCCGGGGTACCACAGCTCGAGCTCGTTCTGGGTAATGTCGCCCTCGCCCACGACCCAGGGCAGGTCGTAGCGGCCGCCCTTGGGCACGGTGCCCTCGGCGTGGATTCCGTCAGCGTAGGAGTTGGAGGCGGCGATCACCACCGCGCGGTCCGGGGTTTGCTCGAGCAGCCGGTCGATGCCCTGCTCCACCAGGGTGCTGCCGTCGTGGGGGCCGCCGTTGGTGCCCAGGCTGACGTTGATCACGCAGGGCTTGCCGCCGGCGGCCTGGAAGATGAAGGCGAGGGCCTCGAGCAGTTGCACCGAGTCGCCGAAGTTCTTGCCCACCACCTCGCTGCCCTGCCAGGGGACGTCGCTGCTGGCGATCTCGACGAAGATCAGGTCGGCGCCGGGGGCCACGCCGGGCACCCCGCTGCCCCGGCCGTTCCCCGCGGCGATGTCCATGACGTGGGTGCCGTGGGCGGCCTCGAAGGGGTCGGGGCCGTAGCCCAGGGCCTGGTAAGGGTTTGCGGCCTGGAGCGCGGCGTTGATGGCGGTGGAGGTGTAGAGCGTGCCGTAGTTGAAACCCGGCGGGCTGTTGGTGTCGCCGTGCTGGTCCCACAGCCTCCGGATGCGGGTGCGCCCGCTGGTGGTGCGGAAGTTCTGGTGGGCGAAGTCGCAGCCGATGTCCACGATGCCCACCACCACGCCCCGGCCCCCGCGGGCCTTGTGGCCGCCGGGCAGCAGGCCGGGGCGGGCCAGGATCTCCTCGGTGGTGCTGGCGAGCTCGCGGCTGAGCCGCTGGGCGGCCTTGAGGCTGTGCACGAAGGGCTGGGTGCGCACGAGCTCGATCCTCGAGACCGGGATGCGCCCGGTCACCACCCAACTGCCGTCGTGCCCCCGCCCCCCGATCACCGCGCCCATGGTCACCTCGGAGAGGCTTTGCCAGGCCTCGAGGTCGCTGACCTTGGCGACGACGGCCACCTCGTCCTTGCGGGTCGAGGAGGTGGCGGGCTTGCTCAGGCCGCGCTGGCGCAGCGCGATGAGGCGCTGGAGCCGGGGGTCCATCGGGGTGAGGTCGGTGCCGCGGGTGGGGCTGCGGGTCGGGATGAACTGGATCTCAGCCATAGGGGCGCTCCCTGGGGGCTTGGGCCAATGCCGGGTTCCGGAAATGCGCGGTTTCCACCTTTGCCTGGGGGCGTCGGGTTGGAGGGGTCGTCAAGCCAATGATACTACCGCGCGATGAGCGTAGAACATTTTCATGAGCAATTAAGGAACGGGGGTGATTGACCCCCATGAATAAGCAGTCAACGGCAAAATTGCTCTGGAAATTTGGACTTCTTCGGTTTATCATCTCGTGGGATTAACCCAAGGAAGGAGCGAGAGATGCAGTTGGAACGCTTAGCGAAGACCCTCACCGCCTCGCTGGTCGCGGCCGTGGCCCTGTCCGCCTGCGCGCCCAACGTGACGGCGCCGGCCATGCCCTCGCAGGTCCGGGCGCTGCAGGCCGACTTCGACGCCTGTGCGGGCAACGTCAACGGGCGGCTCGACGCGGTCGTCAACACCTACTACCCCGACTTCAAGCGGGGCAAGTTCGTCTCGGTGGTCTTCCCCCGGACCGACGTGGAAGTAGCCCGCTACCTCCTCACCGACGGCACCCAGGGCAAGAGCAGCCCCGGCAAGCGCTGCCCGCCCTCGGTCTGGACGCTGCCCCAGTACCTCGAGCTCAAGAAAAAGCTCGAGCACGCCGAAGCCCTCACCGCCGAGATCGAGACGGCCAAGGGCCTGAAGTTCAACGGCCTGGTCGAAGGCAACCTCACCTACGTTGACCTCAAGACCAACCGGGTGCTGACCCGGACCTTCGAGTTCCAGAGCCGCTAGCTCAGGGAACGAGCCTCCTCAAGGGCCCCCGGGCACGAGCGGCCCGGGGGCGCGTTTTCCCGTCTTCACCGCGCCAGGACGCCCTCGAGCATGAGCTCGAGGAACTTCATCATCTCGTCCTTGAGGCGGCGGTTGGGGGTGTAGGCGGCCCAGCGCAGCGCGGCCAGGAGGTACACGTCGGCGATGGAGCGGGCGATGCGCTCGAGGGACTGGTCCCTTCGCAACTGGCCCGACTCGAGCAGCGGCTTGAGGATCTCCCCGACCAGCGCCCCCAGCGGCAAGGCCTCGAAGGCGGCTCGAGCCCGCGCGGGGTCGGGGTTTAAGAGCTCGTAGGCCAGCGGGGACAGCAGCTCGCGCTCGTTCTCGCTGGTCTCGGCCAGCCGCTCCCACAGGCGGCGCAGCACGTCGAGGGGCGGGTCGCCGCTGGCGAGCTCGTCGCGGGCCTTCAGCCGCAGCTCCTCCAGCAAGGCCGCCCCGTAGTCGAGCAGCACGGCCTCCTTGTAGGGGTAGTAGTTGAAGAAGGTCCCCCTCGAGACGTGCGCGGCCTTGGCGATCTCGGAGGCGCTGGTCTGGTGGAAACCCCGTTCGCGGAAGAGGTTGACCGCCGTACGGAAAATACGCTCACGACGGCGGAGTTTTTGCCGTTCCCGCAGGCTTGGCATGGTATACATTGTACTCAGGTTCGTTCGGTCAGGCTACTTACTTTTCGTTGGGCTGGGTTGGGGTGGGGTTCAACGCCGAACGCCCAACGCTGAACGCCGATAGCCAATGGCCGGACGCCGATAGCCGGTAGCCGGGCGCGGGTCGTACGTCTTACGTCGTACGTCGTACGCAAGACGCGAGGCGCCTTGTCACCCCCCTTAGCAAGGGGGGCCGGGGGGATACCCCCTCCCCGCGTGCGGGGAGGGACGGGGTGGGGTCCACCACACGCCTCGAGCCACAGGCCACGAGCTGACGGCTGAAAGCTGACCGCTGACGGCTGAACGCTGCCCGCTTATAGTTAAAGGCCGGATGTTCGCCCGCCTCGGCCGCTGGGTCACCGGACACCCCTTCCTCGTGCTCCTCGCGTGGGCGGCGGTGGTGGTGCTTTCCGTACCCCTGGCCGGGCGTGCGCCGGGGGCGCTGGTGGCGAACAATTCCTCGGCGTCCGACAGCGAGGCGCGGCGGGTGGGGGAGATCCTCGAGCGCTCCTTCGGGCAGGACCTCTCCGACCGCACGGTGGTGGTGAGCGAGGGCCTGCCCGCCACCGACCCGCGCTTCCGCGAGGCCTACGACCGGCTCGTCGAGCGCTTGGGGCGCCTCGAGGGGGTGCTGAGCCTCACCCGCTTCGACGCGCCGAGCCCGCTAAAGCTACACTCCGACGACTACCGCGTCACCGCGACCGTGCTCCAGACGCGGCTCGACGACCCCGGCCCCGTGCTGGCGGCGATCCGCGCGGAGGTGCGGGCGCTGGAGCTCCCCGGGACGCGCTTCTACGTCACGGGGGCCACCGCCATCACCGAGGACTTCCTGCACCTGCTCGAGCAGGACATCCGGCGCAGCGAGTTCGTGGCGCTGCCGATGGTGGCGGTGGTGTTGGTGCTGGCCTTCGGGGCCTTCGTGGCGGCGGGCGTGCCGCTGGTGGTGGGCCTCATCTCCATCACCACCAGCATGGCGATGCTCTACGGGCTCACCCAGCTCACCGAGGTCTCGAGCTTCGCCCAGAGCGTGATCACCATGCTGGGGCTGGGCGCGGGCATCGACTACGCCCTGATCATGGTCAACCGCTTCCGCGAGGAGCTGGCCCGGGGCCGCCCGCCCCGGGAGGCCGCCGCCCTCACCACCCGCACCGCCGGGCGGGCGGTGGCCTTCAGCGGGCTCACCGTGGCGGTGGCGATGGCCTCGCTGTTCATCCCCGACCTCACCTTCATCCGCTCGATGGGCCTGGGCGGGGTGCTGGCGATCTTCCTCACCGTGCTGGCCTCGGTCACCGCCGTCCCCGCGCTGCTGGCGCTGCTGGGCGAGCGGGTCAACTGGCCGCGCCGCTTCGCGCTGGGGGCCACGAGCTCCGGCCAGACCCTGCCGCTCTTCCGCCGCTGGGCCGAGGCCGTCATGCGCCGCCCCGGGTTCTTCACGCTGGGCATCACCGCCGCCATGCTGCTGCTGGCGTGGCCGCTCTTCGGGATGCGGCTGGGCTACACCGGGGCCTTCGGGCTCTCGCCCGGCGTGGAGTCGCGCAAGGGCTTGGAGCTCATCCGCGCGCTCGAGCTCGGCGGCAGCCTCGACACCTTCGAGGTGCTCTTGGACCTGGGCGAGGCCGGCTTCACCCCCGAGGCCCGGCGCGACTGGGCCCGCCTCGAGCGCTCCCTCTCCGCCTTGCCCGAGGTGCGGCTGGTGATCTCCCCCTTCCTGGCCGGGCGCGTGGCCCTGGGCGACACCGCCAGCGGCCTCTCCGACCTGCTCTCCCTCACCCGGCGCTCCATCAGCCAGGACCAGCGCTACCTGCGCCTGTCGGTCGTCCCCAAGCAACCCGTGCGGGCCCCCGAGATCCCGGCCTGGGCCGACAAGCTGCGCCGACACGCCAAGGACGCGGGGTTCCAGACGGTGCTGCTGGGCGGGGGGCCCATCGGGGCGATGGAGTTCAACGACGTGCTCATCCAGGCCACGCCCCTCGCCATCCTCGTCGTCTTCGCGGCCACCTTCGTGCTGCTCACCGTGGCCTTCCGCAGCCTGCTGATCCCGCTGAAGTCGATCCTGATGAACACCCTCACCGTGGGGGCCACCTACGGCGTGGTCACCCTGATCTTCCAGGAGGGCCACCTGGGCGGGCTCTTCAACGTAGACCCCGAGACCGCCTCCATCGACCCGAGCCTCCCCCTCACCATGTTCGCGGTGCTCTTCGGGCTCTCCATGGACTACGAGATCTTCCTGCTCTCGCGCGTCCAGGAGTACCACCTCCAGGGCCTGCCCACCCGAGAGGCCGTGAAGGCGGCGCTCGAGCGCACCGCCGGCGTCATCACCAGCGCCGCCGCCATCATGATCATCGTCTTCTCGGCCTTCGTCAGCGGCGACCTGGTGGTCAACAAGACCATCGGCTTCGGCCTAGCCCTGGCCGTCTTCCTCGACGCCACCCTCATCCGCCTGATGCTGGTCCCCGCCGTGATGCTCCTGGCAGGCAAGTGGAACTGGTGGCTCCCCGATGGCCTGCGGAGGCTACTGCCCAAGGTAAGCCTAGAGCGGCACTAGGCGTGGAAGGTCCGTGGCGTGTGGCTCGCGGTAGACCCCTCCCCACCGGCGTCGAGGGCCAGGGCGTCTCGCGTCTCGCGTTTTGCGTCTCGCGTTCTGCGTCTTGCGTCTCGCGTCTCGCGTTCGGCGTTTTACGTTCGGCGTTTTACGTTCGGCGTTTTGCGTACGACGCACGACGCCAGGCCTAGGCCCGGCGTCGTGCTACGAGCTACCGCCCCTCAGCTACCGACCATCGCCCCGTCACGGCGTCACGCCGAACGTCGCCAGCCAGTCGAGGTCGTCCTTGCGGTCCACCCGGTACACCCCGCCCGTCCCGCCGCAGTTGCCGTTGAGGCCGAAGGAGGTCACGCCGCCCACCACGTTGGTGTCGCCGATGAAGTTGGGCCCGCCGGAGTCGCCGAAGCAGGTGCCGCCGGTGGAGTGGTTGTTCGACAGCAGCAGCGAGAAGTCGCCCACGATCCCGCCGTTGATCTGGATGAGGTGGGGGCGGGCCAGCATGCGCACCCGCTCGGCCTCGACGAAGACCGGGTTGATGCGTTGCAGGCCGTAGCCCACGGCCGTGAAGGTCACGTCCTGGCGCCCGCGCTGCCGGGCCATGCGGTCGAGCACGTCCTGCTTGGGCAGGGCGGCGTACTGGCTCATCACCACGGGCTCGTCGAGCACGACGACGCCGAGGTCGTAGAGGAAGAAGGCGTTGGGGTCGTACTGCGGGTGGGTGTAGGGCGTGCCGCCCACGTCGCCGTTGAAGGGGTAGCCGTTGCCGGGGATGCCCGACTCCACGTCGGCGTCGAACCAGATCTCCACGTGCGCGGCCGGGGCCTCGGTGCAGTGCCCGGCCGTGAGGTAGAGGGTCGGGGAGATCAAGGTGCCGCTGCAGCGCCACAGCGGCCTGCCGGCGGCGTCCTGCGCGACCATCAGGCCCACGTACGGGTGGCGGTTGCCGTCGAGCTCGCCGTTGGTGATCTGGGCGGTGACCCCTACGTCCTGCACGGCACGGCTGCACGCCGCCGCGACCAGGGCCAGACCTACGAGCAGGGCCAACTTGACGATACGGTTCATACGACCTCCTGATGAGGGTCCACCAATGGCTTGAATGGGCTTTTCGAGCATACGCGCTCGAGGTGTGAAATGGCAATGAAGCACGGCCGTAACATGAGGGTTACGGGGGTTGGCGCCCGGCAG